>JAFLJZ010000166.1 GCA_022712775.1 Sulfurimonas sp. | reverse complement strand
TGAAAGGCTTAGGTCATGCTATACTCACAGGTGAAACCCTCATTGGAGACCAGCCATTTGCTGTAATATTAGCAGATGACTTATGTGACAACCAAGAAAGTAACGATGGCGTACTTGCTCAAATGATAAAACTTTATGAAAAGTATAAATGTTCTATTGTAGCTATTGAAGAGATTCCCATGGAAGAAACCCATAAATATGGTGTTATAGCAGGTAAAGAGATAGAACCTGGAATATTTATCATTAATGATATGGTAGAGAAACCTGCAAGTAAAGATGCTCCATCTAACTTAGCAATTATTGGTCGGTATATTTTAACTCCAGATATTTTTGACATCATCCGAAAAACGAAACCAGGTAAAGGTGGTGAAATCCAAATTACCGATGCACTAATGTCACAAGCAAAAAATGGAATGGTATTAGCATACAAATTTCAAGGTAAAAGATTTGACTGTGGAAGTGTTGATGGTTTTGTAGAAGCAACAAACTACTTCTACGAACAATCTAAAGAGGTTTAATTAAAGTATAAACTTCATTTCTAAAGGGAAAATTTATAGCTTATCAACCAGTACATCTTTATTTTAATGTACTTTTGCTAAAATAATATTATGAAAAAAATAAAAATTATTAAATCTTACATATCTACTGGAAATTATAATAATTTTGTTACGGACTTGTTAAAGCTATCTGAAAAGCAAGATTCATCATATGTCTGTGTATCAAATGTTCATATGACGATAGAAGCATATGACGATAACAATTTTTTAAATATTGTAAATAATGCAGATATTGCTACACCTGATGGAATGCCTTTAGTAAAGGCTATGAAATATCTATATGGAATAAATCAAGACAGAGTTGCTGGTATGGATCTCATGCCTTCTCTTATGAAAGAATGTGAAATTGAAAATAAATCTATATTTTTATATGGATCGACTGATAAAGTTTTAGAAAAAATTATAAGCAAGGCAAAACAAGACTTTCCACGACTACAAATCAAAACCTATGCGCCACCTTTTAGAGATTTGTCATTAGACGAAAAAAAAAATATTATAGATACTATAAATATGCAAGGGTATGATTTTGTTTTTGTGGCGCTTGGATGTCCTAAACAAGAAAAGTGGATGGCAGAACATAAAAATATTATTCAAAGTTGCATGATTGGTCTAGGTGGTGCTTTTGAAGTTTATTCAGAAGTAAAATCAAGAGCACCCAAGTGGATTCAAGACTATTCTCTTGAATGGTTATATAGATTAGTTCAAGACCCAAAAAGACTATGGAAAAGATATTTGTATACAAACAACATGTTTATATTTTTGTTATTAAAGCAGTTTGTCTATATAAAATTATTTAAAAAGTCAACTATTATAATTAAAGGAGAAAACTTAGACCAAACACCTAATTAAAATGTTTCAGTTTGAAGCACTTTTAATAGCTAAATTGAATCATACTGTAACTCCTTTTGAGTGAAAGTTTATTTCAAATTTAGTGTTGTTCTTTAACATAGAAAAAATAATACGAATGAGTTTGTTGGCGACTGCAATTACTGATTGCTTAAAGGTTTTGCCTTCGCTTCGCTTTTTATCATAATAAGCTTTGAGTGTTTCATTCCAGACAGTAGCTGCTCTAGCCATATGCCAGATAGTTCTTCTTAGATGTGAGTTCCCTCTTTTAGAAATGGAACCTCTAATATTGACAGAAGTACCACTCTGATAAATAGTTGGGTCAGTTCCTATAAAAGCAGTAAGTTGCTTGTGAGTAGCGAAATTGTTTATATCTCCAAGCTCGATAAGAAATGATGAAGCACTAGCTTTACCGGTGCCTTATATAGAAGTTAATAGTTCTATATCATCATTATGATGCTCATCAACAAACGATTCAATTATCTCATTAAACTCATCGAGTTGAAGTTGTAAAAACTCCAACTGTTTGATTTTTGAGATAAGTACTTTTTCTAACGATTGGTTGTTAATACCTATAGAGTTTTTAGCTAATGAGAGTATCTCGCTAGCACCTACTTTGGGTTTAGCACCTCTCATAGTGTCAGAGGATAAAAGTTTGGCTATTTTCTTCTCTTTCAAGTTCCTAATAATTCGTTTACTAGGTGCTTGTAAGAGCAGATTTAAACTGCTTTTTGAAAAGATATTTGTGTTCTTTAACATTTCTGGGAATACCTGATTAACTATAGACTTCATATCTGTTTTTAAAGCAGACATGGCTTTTATGAGTTTCTCTTTTTCTCTAACGATAGGTTTAATTGATTCTAAATCATCAGACTTAGACAACTTTAAATTTGTACCATTCCTCTTTGCAAAAAGAGAAATAATATGTGCATCTTTAGCATCTGTTTTAGTCTTTCTGATAGTCATGGATTTAGTAAATGCATGAATGAATAGTGGATTAACTACAGATACATTTAAATCCTGCTCAAGAAAAAATGAGAGTAGATTTAAATGATATATACCAGTAGCTTCCATAACAATTAAAATCTCATCTTTAGAGAATGGAGTTAAATACTCACTAAGTTTAGTAAAGTCAGTTATATCCATCTGATAGTGGTCTTTATACAAGACCTTTTCAGTTTCATCTGTAAAGCTGAAATCGAAGCTATCTTTAGATATATCAATTCCTAAGAAATATTTATACACATCGTATCCTTTTAAAAGTACAAAAAAAATTAAAATTAAAAAACCAAAGGTTTAATAAAACATACAAACAGATAAACAAGTACTTGACTTGATCCTACCTTCCAAATGACAGAGGTTCAAAGACCTAATCAACTAATTGGGATTGTAAGCAAGTAACAGACTTTTTTCGAGGTTCTTATCTTAAAACGATAGCTTTAAGGTTGAAAGATAATTCCTAAGGAATAATCGTTCTCTTGCTTATCTCTTTGTATGTATTTTACAGAAATTTTTGGTAGAAGGAAATTATTTGATAAAAGATAATAGAAAAAGTTGCAATAGTAGAGAAGCAAGGGCAAAATTAATTTTATTAATATTTGACATGTTTGGAATTTTTTTATCTCTATTTTTAGGATTTCTTTTCGTAAATGTATTGAATAATACTTTATCATTTTCTTCTCATACATTTTTAAATCCATCTTATGATTTATATATTTTATATTTGGTTATTCCATTTATCTTTTTTCAAGAAGGGATATATTCTCATCGGTTTGATTTTTGGCATGAGTTTAGGTTGGTTGTAAAAAGCTTATTTCTAAGTTTTGTCATTATTTTCGCTTATTTAGCTCTAGCTAAAGAAACTGGAAGTTACTCTAGGTCTGTAATAATTGTTTCATTTATATTTATGGTAATTTTAATTCCATTAATGAAAATATTTATAAAAAGGTGGATGTTTAAGATAGGTTTATGGAAATTAGGTGTAAAAATCTTGTGTGACAATATTGCAATAGAATCAAACTTTTTCAATAACCCTTATTTAGGCTACATAAAATCTAATCGAGAAGAATCAACAATAAGCTTTTTAAACTCCCATAAAAATGATGTAGAAAGTATTAAGAAACGGCTTGAAGAAGAAATAAGCTCAAATAATAAAGTTATGTTTCTGCCTGTTTTTGACAATTATCAGTTTAGTAGTTCAGATATATTTGAGTTGAACAATAGAACAAGTCTGGTTGTTCTTCAAAACAAGTTAAATAGTTCATCAAGAATGTTTATAAATATATCTTATAACTATATCGTAGCAATACTATTATTACCTTTATTGTTACCAATAATAGGAATAATTTCACTATTGATTAAACTAGATTCTAATGGACCTGTATTTTTCATGCAAGAAAGACTAGGGGTGGATGGTAAAATATTTATGGTTTTTAAATTTAGAACGATGCACATAAATGGTCATAAAATACTAGATAAGTACTTAAAGGATAACCCTAAAGAAAAAGAAAACTATAAGGTTTATTGTAAGTATGAGAATGATCCTAGAATAACTAAAATAGGGAAAATTCTACGAAATACATCTGCTGATGAATTAGCTCAAATTTTCAATGTACTCAAAGGTGAAATGAACTTTGTAGGTCCAAGACCATACATGGTGACTGAAAAAGAAAAAATTGGTCAAAAAAATAGTAGGATTATTTTAAAAGTTAAACCAGGCATTACTGGATTATGGCAAGTTAGCGGACGAAATGACCTCACATTTGAAGAAAGAATCACTATGGATAGATGGTATATATACAACTGGTCTTTATGGATGGATTTTGTAATATTTTTAAAAACAATCAGTGTTGTTCTAAATAAAAGTGGAGCCAAGTAAGATATTCATGAAGAAAAATATACTTTTTTTTATCTTGATTATTGTAATATCTATCTTTGCTTTTTTACCGCATGAGGATATTCCTCACTCAATAGACAGTATTAATACAAATTATTATCATATATTGACTTTTATTGTAATAACTATGTATATGTACTCTTATAAAAAATATACACATTTAAATATTTTTATTTTTATTTTTATTTTTGGATTTTACATTGAAATTACGCAATTACTCTTTACAACAAGACAATTTTCAATAAAAGATATAGGTTATGATATTTTAGGTTATCTAATTTGTATAATGTTAATTCAAGCTAGTTTAATTTTTAAAAGAATAAACATCCTTAAAAAATAAATATAGCAATGTCTCATATTCGTTTGAAATCATCTTCAAGTCTAACAATATCATCTTCACCGGTGTACTCACCAACTTGAGCTTCTATAAGGACTACTGGTATTTTTCCTTTGTTTTCAAGACGATGGACTTCACCCATTTTT
>JAFLJZ010000165.1 GCA_022712775.1 Sulfurimonas sp. | reverse complement strand
GACGCTCTTCCGATCTGACGGGCAGTTCTTCGTTCAAGTATTCGAGAGTATTTGATGAGTGAGGCAATGCACGGACTTGGAATCGCAACTTCTCGTGCCTTAGCTCTTATTGGAAGTGATACTGATGTCGCTAGGGAGAGATGGGAAAAAGGTGCTATTGTACTTCGTCTCTCTCCAACGTGGGTACGTTTTGGAACATTTGAGTACTTTAATGCACATAGAAAACTGAAGATGCTTCAAGAGTTAGCAGATTATGTATTAGAAGAATCATTTGCTCACTTAGTTGGACAAGAGGGATGTTATTTAAAAATGTACGCCGAGATTGTTAAAAATACTGCAACAACTATAGCTGCTTGGATGAGTGTAGGATTTAACCATGGAGTGATGAATACTGATAATATGTCTATAGATGGACGAACAATCGATTATGGTCCTTTTGCCTTTTTAGATGATTATCAATCACATTATATTTGTAATCATACAGATAAAGATGGACGCTATAGTTTTAAAGGTCAGGTAGGAATCGGGCATTGGAATCTTCAAAGATTAGCTATGGCACTCTCTCCACTTATGAATCATGAATCAGCTTCAGAAATTCTTGATGAGGTGTATTATGAGGCATATAAAGATGAATATTCTTCAAGAATGACTAAAAGATTAGGTTTATATGAGAAGAACGAAGATGATGCGTATTTAATCCATTCAATGCTTGAGGCTTTAGCAAATGCGACGATTGATTTTAATCTATTTTTTAGAAAACTTTCGACTTATGATGGAGAGAAAAGTCTCGTTCTTGATATTGCAGTTTCTCGAAAACCATTACAAAAGTGGCTTGAAAAGTATGATGAGAGACTGTTAAAAGAAAAAATATCTTCTAAACAAAGACATAAAAAAATGTTAGCAGTCAATCCAAAATACATTTTAAAGAATCATATTTTACAAGAGGCAATTGATAAGGCTAAAGCGGATGACTTTACAATGGTGGATGATTTACTCAAGGTTGCACTTTTTCCTTGTGAGGAACATAAAGATTTAGAATATCTTTGTGCCCCAACACCACAAGAATCTAAAAATATAAAGCTTAGTTGTTCTTCATAAAAATTATAATATCTTATATATGTAGAGAAAATACACTCTAACCGAGTAAATAAACTAAATTTAAAAATAAAATATATTTTGAGAACACTTCTTGCTAGAATACAGATGGAAACACACATTTTAGATGAACTAAAACTGAGAAGTGACGGATGAGACAGTTGCTTTAAAACACAAGGACATACTATGAGAAATGTTAAGTGCCCCAGCGTAGACCAAAACAAGAGATTCTCACATATGGTGAGACTGAATATCATGCTAAATGATAGAGGAGGATGATCCTTCGTCTATCCGCTTTACATATAAGTCACTAGAACCTTAATGCCTTTGCATTAGGGTTTCTCTTTGTACTTCACAATCTATACACTTTTTTCCCCTATAATACAAATATAAATAAACTAAAGAGATATTATGCTAAAAACAACAAGGTCATTTTTTTTAACATTACTACTTATAACTTCACTTTATGCTAGTGAAAATTATTCTGAGATGAGTACGCAAGAACTAATCTCGATTATCGGTTATGTTAAAAAAGATGATGTAAAAAAATTTAAAAAAGAGTTGGAATCACGCAAAGAGAGCATGAGTGATTCTGAGAAGAAAACCTATACGGAAAATCTCCATAAATTGAAATAAATATGAAAGCAAAAATATTACTTCTCGAGGATGATTTAACACTGAGTGAAACGGTAGTTGATTTTTTAGAAGAGCAAGGTTTTGAAGTTGTGACTGCATATGATGGTGAGCAAGCCTCTGATTTAATTTATGAGAATGTGTTTGATTTGTTTTTACTTGATGTAAATGTTCCCCTTATTAATGGGTTTGAACTGCTTAAACAAAAAAGAGATGATGGAGTAAAAACTCCTGCGATCTACATAACATCCCTAAACTCTATAGATTCTCTTGAAGATGGTTATAAAAGTGGATGTGATGATTATATACGTAAGCCCTTTGTTTTAAAAGAGTTACTCTTTAGAATTGAAACGATTTTAAAAAGAGGTTTCTTTCATGAAACAAAAGCTCGCATAGAAATTAGTGAAAACATTGAGTACGATGTAGAATCGAATCTTCTTTTTATAGATTCAAAACAAGCCCAGTTTAACACAAAAGAATCTGCGCTTTTAAAACTTTTTTTGCAAAACAAAGAAGAGGTTATTTCACATGAACGCATCTATGAAACATTGTGGACTTATGAAGAAACACCAAGTGAAAATGCCCTACGAACATATATAAAAAACCTTAGAAAAATCATTGGAAAGGAAAAGATTGTTAGCATCAAAAAGCTTGGATACAGATTTACTAGCGAGTGAGAAGCAAACACTTTTTAGGTTTTCTGCTCTTTATATTTTACTCACCGTAGTAATTATTTCTGTTTTTTCTTTTATTTATTTTGAACTTCAAAAAGAGCTGATGCTTCAAGAAAAAAAGTCAGTTCTCCAAGAGTATTCTAAAAAACTTCTCCAAGACCTTAAACATCTCCACATAAACTTTGATAAAACACAAGTCTATCCAAGAGATGAAAAGTTTACTTCTGCAATTTTTGATAACAGGGAAAAACTGATTTTTGCAACAAGCAAAACAAAGATACGCTTAAATAAGATTCTTTATCTTGAGGATGGAATGATTCATCTTGTTAGCATTCCAGAATCGTATTATTTAGGTGCAAAATATGTTGTTGTTGAGATGAGGGATGATGAACTTTGGTTAGCGCAAACAAAAGAAGAGATAATCATCTTTAGTATTCTTACTTTTATTTTTATGTTAGCTGTTGGTTATGTTTTACTTCATTTGTTTTTAAAGCCTATGAAAGATGCACTAAATCTTTTAGACAGGTTTATAAAAGATACTACACATGAGCTAAATACTCCCGTAAGTACAATCGTAGCAAACATAGAGATGATAGATAAAAGCACTCTTGATGAAAAGCTATTAAAAAAGATAAATAGAATCGACATCGGCGCAAAAACCATTTCAAATATTTACCAAGACCTTACCTACTTAACACTTGGAAATAAACTAGTCTCAAATGATGAAAATGTAGATGTAGAACAACTTGTAAAAGAAAGATTGGAGTATTTTAACTCTTTAGCAGGGGCTAGAAAGGTTAGTTTAGATTACGAGATTATAAACAATACCTTTCTTTTTATAGACAAGAGTAAGTTTTCTAAACTTTTGGATAACCTACTGTCTAATGCCATAAAGTATAATAAGATAAATGGCTCGATACTTGTAACCGTGAATGAAAATAGATTAGTCGTACAAGATTCTGGAATCGGTATAGACAAGGAAGATATTTCTAAACTACAAGAAAGATACACCCGTTTTAACAAGAGTAGTGGTGGTTTTGGAATCGGTTTAAATATAGTATCTAGTATTTGTAAAGAGTATGACTTAGATATAGATATAGAATCACAAAAAGATATTGGGACAATGGTAAGTATATCATGGTAAAAAGTATTTTTATTTTATTTCTATTTATGGGGAGCATGTTACATGCAGATGTCTACAAGAAAAACTGTGTAGCTTGTCATAAACGCTTACCTGTAAGTATAGATAAATATTTTTATAAGTATTTACTTGTATATAGTAGTAAACAAGATACAAAAAATGCGATTATCAACTACCTCAAAGTTCCCATCAAAGAAACAACGGTTATGTCCGATTCTTTTATTAGTAGATTTGGTGTGAAGAAAAAAACTACACTCAATGAAAGAGAACTCCAACAAGCTGTAGATGTGTACTGGCATAAGTATAAGGTCTTTGGAAAATTAAAATAGTACACGATTACTTCACAATTAATTGTTAAACTACTCCTATCAAACAAAGGAGTTTCAAATGAAAACTACAACAATAATTACAACAACACTAAAGTCTTTAGTTTTAGCAGGTGCTATTTTAGGTTCAAGCGTAATGGCTGATGGTGGTGCTTTATATAAAAAATGTGCTGGTTGTCATGGGGCTGATGGTTCAAAAGTAGCACTTGGTAAATCAAAAATTATTTCACAAATGAGTGAGGCTGATTTAAACAAATCAATGAATGGATATAAAGATGGTTCATACGGTGGTGCAATGAAAGGTCTAATGAAAGGTCAAGTAGCAAAACTATCAACTGGTGATATTGCCTCTTTATCTTCATATATTGCAGGTTTAAAATAGAGATATTCCATGTGCAATAGAGTGAAATTTTTTTAGGTAACAAAAGGAAAACAAAATGGATAGAAGAAAATTTTTAGGTGTAGGTCTAGTAGCATTTGCTGCTATCGTTACACCAGGTACAGATTTAAGTGCAGTAGACTTTAGAGCTACTGTACCACAAGCGTGGGAATCAGAAAAAACAAAAGATGGTATCAAAGCACTTTACGGTAATGCTGGACTAAAAACTGATGAAAAGAAATTATCATTTAAAGCTCCAAAACTAGCTGAAAATGGTGGATCAATTCCAATTACTATTAAATCATCTTTAGACTTAGAGTCAGTTGCACTTTTTCAAGATGCTAACCCTAGATGTTTAACATGTGTTTTTACAGTTCCTAAAGATGGAATAATACAATACGATTTCAGAATTAAAATGAGACAAACAGCTTTCGTTACTGTAGTTGGTAAAACGAGAGATGGTCAACTATATACTTCAACAAAAGAAATCGATGTATCTATTGGTGGTTGTGGAGGTTGATATAACCCTTCACCCAATACAGAAAATAAAAAACAATAATTATATTTCTCAAAAAGTCTACTTTTTGTAGCTTTAGGGGGTTGTAGGGACTTTAGTCCCTGCCATTATAATGGGCTCGCTCATTATGGTGCATAACATAAGTAAAAGGGAATTAAAATGGCAAAGAAAATGAAAATTAAAGCAAAAGAAAAAGGTGGCATTGTTAAAGTAAAAGCAATGTTTACAAGTTTAATGGCTGATAAAGAAGAGTCAATTAAAAAAGGTATTAAAGTAGAGTATATTAAACAAATCACTGCTACGATCAATGATGCTGTAGTATACGACCTAAGCCTTAGTGGTTTCATGTCAGAAAACCCACTTGTTAAGTTTAAATGTAAAGGTAAGAATGGTGATAAAATTCACTTCACTACTGTTGATAACAATGGTGTAAAACAAACAGGTAAGAAAAAAATTAAATAATTAGAAAAATGCCAAAATTTCTACACTAACAAAAACTAAAGCTGTAACAGGCTTTGGTTTACAATTTTCTATAACTGTCTATTTCCAAAGCAGAGTATGAGAACATCTTAATTGTCACAAAAATCTAATCAACCGCGTCGTCATGCTCTGCTTTGGAAGTAGATAGTGATTTTATTTATTATAGATAATTTAAAACCTCTACAGCTACAAAAATCATCCCTAAAAAGATAAATGAAGATATAAAGACTAACCC
>JAFLJZ010000231.1 GCA_022712775.1 Sulfurimonas sp. | reverse complement strand
TCACTTATTGATTTAATTCCACACATATAAGTGACTTTCAAAGTATCTCTTGAATTCTTTTTCTTGTGGATTGCATATGAAACTCCATCTACATCAACCCACCCCTCAACTTGAACCCTTACAACCTCATCAACACTAGAGATAGAGGTTTTACACTAAGGTTATAAGATTTGGGCAAGAGAATATATGTAGATTTTAGTTACTTAATCATGTTAGCATCTACCTTTGGTGCAGTTATTGTTTTAGGTGCCTTTGTTGCACCTGTAGTTTTTCATACAGATAGAATCTTAGTTGATATGCTTATAGATCATTATAATGCTGGAATTATTATGGGTGAAATTTTTCATAGATTTTCATACTGGATTTATGCGCTTGCTTTTTTTGTTGCACTTTATGAAGCAATAGAATATAAAGAAGGTCGTCGAGATTCTATTATATTTGTAAGCGTTGTTTCTACACTGTTTACTTCACTCATGTTTAGTGCAGTGTATGCTCCAAAAATATTAGCGATGCAAGCACTTGGAGTAGAAGCAACACAGAGTGATACCTTTGAAAATATTCATATGGCTAGTGAATTAGATTTTAAAATACTTGCAGTTTCTTTACTTGTACTTTTTGTAAGAAGACTAATGCTTTTAAGAAGAGTAGAAAAAATAGTTTAACTTTTAATAGATTCTATCTTCCACCAAACTTTTCATACCACCACTCAGAGGGTGTTAAATGAAGCTTTTTAATCTTTTCTTCACTAAAATCATACTCATAATTATTGCAGTATGCTAAAACAATTTCATAAGCATCATTTATTTTCATACTCATAGCAGTGGCTTTATCTTGACTTTCTTTATGTTTATCGGGGTGCCATTTTTTCATAAGATTTTTATAAGAGAGTTTGATTTCTTTAAGGGTAGCTGTCTCACGAAGACCAAGAAGAGTTTTGGCCTTTATAAGTTGTTCAAAGGAGGACACGGAAGATTTAGTCTTGTTGTTGTCTCATATATGCTGGAATATCAAGATAGTCACTATTCTCATAATCACCACCTACGATAAGTCTAGGACGAACTACAGCACGAGGAGCAGGTGTAGCTTCCCCAACATAATCAGTTTCATTTGTTAGTTCTTTTTCAAAACCCGTTGCAACGATAGTAATTTTTACGTATTCCTCTGGAAGTGTATCATCAGTTGATGTTCCAAAAATAACTTCAGCATCACTATGTGCACTTTCATTTACAACATCCATAGCATCAGATATTTCCATAATAGGAAAGTCTGGATGGATTTTAAAGTGAACGAGAACACCCATCGCTCCATTGATTGACATGTTGTCAAGAAGTGGAGATTCAATTGCAGCTTTTATTGCTTCATAGGCTGCATTTTCACCTTCATGCTCACCAACACCCATAAGTGCCATACCTTGATGACTCATTACAGTTTTTAAATCGGCGAAGTCAAGGTTGATGTCATTTTCTCCACTAGAAAGAATTACACCAGAAGTACCACTCACAGCTTGCGCAAGCACACCGTCAACAATTTTAAAACTGTCTTTAAGACCAAGTTTTTTATCGATTACTGAAAGAAGCTTATCATTAGGAATAACAACGATAGAATCAGATTCTTTTTTCAGTTCTTCAAGACCTTCTTCTGCAAGTTTAAGACGTTTTTTTCCTTCAAACTTAAAAGGTTTTGTTACAACAGAAATAGTTAAAGCACCAACTTCTTTTGCAATTTGAGCTACAACTGGAGCGGCTCCTGTACCTGTTCCACCACCAAGACCAGCAGAAATGAAAACAATATCGGCACCTTCAAGTGCACTTCTAATATCTTCATAGTTTTCTAATGCTGATTCTTTACCAATAGCTGGTTTCATTCCGGCCCCAAGACCCTTAGTGAGTTTTGAACCAATCTGAATCTTAGATGCTGATGAAGTCTCAGATAAGACTTGCGCATCAGTATTGATGAGCATCATTTCTATGCCAGTAACACCTTCTTTAAGCATATGTCCAATCATATTGCCGCCACCACCACCAACACCAACTGCGATGATTCTAGCACCAGAAATATTACTTGCCTCTTCTACTATAAATGGTTCCATAATCTTACTCCTTTAAAATAACTGGGTAGCCCAGTTCCAAAATTTACTTACTGTTCCAGCTTCGTCACTTTTTTTCTCGTTTTTAGATGGTAAACTTACCATTGTATCTTCTTGCGGCTTGTCGTCTTCAACTGGAGCCATGGTTATCTCTGGCTCTTGTGTAAAGTCTACATTTGTTGACGAAGATGGTGTCTCTTTAGAATGACGAACTTTTTTATTGACATCAATTTCATAGGGTGTGTACGCTGATGCGGCATACATAACAAGACCAACAGCACTTGAGTATTCTGCACCACGTAGATTATCAAATAAACCATCCATCTCTTTTGGTTTTGCAACACGTACAGGCATTGAACCAAAGGTAGCGATAGCTAAATCACGAATACCTTCCATCTTTGAAAAACCACCGGTTAATATTACCCCAGCACCCATTTGATCTTTAAGTCCACTATTTTCAATGAACTGCGCTAGAATCATAAGTGTTTCTTCAACTCTCGCAAAAATTACATTATGAACAACTTCTAAAGATACTTCATGCGTATTTTCTTCATCACCAATAATTGGAAGTTCTATTAAGTCATTCGTTGGTGTTAAAAGTGAACCATAACTAAGTTTTACAGAATCCGCAACATTGAGCGGTGTATGGAGCGCCATAGATAAATCACTTGTTACATGGTTTGAACCAACACCAAGGAAGTCATTAAATTTAATAGCATTTCCAACATGGATTGTAATGTTACTTGTATTTCCACCCATATCTATAACTGCTACACCTAGCTCTTTTTCATCTTCATTCATAGTTGCTATAGAAGAAGCATAAGAATTTAAAATAACATTCTCTACTTCTATTCCAGCACCACGAACTGCTTTTTTAAGATTATTTAAATTTGATTTTTGTGTTGTGATTATATGTGTTTCTACTTCAAGTCTTGAAGCATTCATCCCAAGAGGGTCTTCTATAAAGTCTTGGTCATCTACTTTAAAGTTAAATGGAAGGGCATGGAGGACTTCAAATTCATTTGGAATGTTAGCATTGTAAAGAGAAGTTTGCATAACTCTTTCTATCTCTTTAAAGCTAATCTCTTTGTTTGGAATGTTTACAATACCGTTAGAATTTAAACTTTTTGTATATGCACCTGAGATAGAAACAATAGCTCTTTTTATATCGCTACCAGCAACTCTTTTTGCATCTG
Source organism: Sulfurimonas sp. (assembly GCA_022712775.1). The sequence goes on along the minus strand of JAFLJZ010000231.1, from coordinate 5,090 downwards.
ATACAGCAGTTTTTATAGATTTAGAAGCTAGTTCAATATTTGTGATACTACCTTTTTTGAGACCTTGTGCCTTTGTTGTTCCAGCACCAATAATCTGAATTGAATCATCATCATTAATTTGAGCGATAATTGCACAAATTTTTGTAGAACCAATATCAATAGCTAAAATAGTTTTACCCAAACTACAGTCCTTCGATAAAAATTTCTGTCGTATACTTGTTTTGAAGATTTTTAATAATACCTTCATTAAACAAAGTAGTCTTCAGCTGTGTCATTGAGTTTGATTGATCATTATTTGAAATATTTAGCATTTTTTGTTCCAGAATATTATATAAGATTACCTTACCACTATCAAGTGTTATGATACCTCTTTTTTTCTGTGAATTAAATAATTGTGCTAAAAATCTCTCTGCTTCAAGTAAAGGTATGTCACTTAATGACATAGAATCTTTATTTGTAATAAAATCTGTTGTAGTACCTTTGAAGTTTGCTAGAGAGTCATTTGCTAATTGCATTAGTTTTTCTTTTTTTTGTGACTTAGAAAAAAGAGGAAGTACTGATGCTTTTGCATTTTCAAAACTTTGTACTTTTGATGGATTTATTTTAATAAGTTCAAATGTAAAGTATTCTCCATCTAGTTTGACAGGCTTTAAATAAGGAGATGTAATAGATAGTTTTGCAATCTTTGTTAATATTTCTTCATTAAATTTATTATTACTTTTTGAAAGTGTTAGCGTATCTACTTGAATATCTTCACTGAGTTTTCTTTTTTTATAGGCTATATATGCTCGTAGAGCCATCTCTTTTGTAGTTTTTGCATTAAGTTCTGCAATAACTTTTTCTTTTGCATTTTCAAGCGTTAAAATTTTTCCATCTGTATCTTTGAAATGATTTTTATTTTGTGCATAATGCTCAGAAATTTTAGCGTCATCATGTTCTTTTGATACTTTTTCTTGTTTAATGTATTTTACATCATAAGAAACTTCACTCATAAATTCATGTTTTTTTGATTCCCAAAAAGGTTTTAATGCAGCATCTGATGTGTTTATAGTTATGTTCGCATCACTAAGTACTTTATACTCTATTTTATCAGCTATGCTAAGCACTGCGTCTATAATAGATTTTTCTCCACTGTTTTCTTGAACAGGGAGTAGTTTAAGAACTTTTTGAATAAGCAGTTGTTTTCTTAAGTCTGCTTCATATTCTTTCATAGATAGGTTATTTCTTGAAAGTGCTTCTTTGTAAATTTCTTTGTTAAAAACACCATCTTGAAAAAAGTATTCTTGTGTTTTTAAGTTTTCTATTAATTCTAAATTATTGACGCGTAGGTCGTATGAATCAGCAAGGTTAAGTAGAAGTGCTTGGTTTGTTAATTGGTTTAAAGCTTGTCTTTGAAGACCAAAAGCTTTTGCTTTTTCTTCATCGAAGTTTCCTTGAAACATATTGTTATACTGCGAGAAAAGTCTTGAATAAGATTTTTGTAATTCACCCATAGTAATTTCAATTTTTCCAACCTTTGCAACTGCTCCAGCCTTATCGCCATAAGAGTATTGCCCCCAACCAACAAATCCAGCCCCAACAAATGCAATTGTTGAAATCCAAATCGTGATTATTAGATATTTTTTATGTCTTTGCATCCATGTAATCATTTATAAAAAAACCTTGTTTATATTATTTTTGTTATTTTAGATAAAAACTTATTAAAACTTCATAAAATAGGAGTGTAATCTGTACCTAATTTTACATCTTATGTATTAACTGAGTGCAAACACATTTGAAAGTGTCTTAATGTATTTAAAATATTCCAATTCCAGCAGATTAATAAGTTATTTATGCTTTCTTGCTTATGTGTTATTTTAGTTCTTATTTAATGTCAATTTTTATATTTAGAGTATAATGGAGTAAATATAATATACGGACAATACATGACAAATTTAGAGTTAAAAGATAGAGACTTAGATGTACTTTGGCATCCATGTACTCAGATGAAAGACCATGAAACACTGCCATTAATTCCTATAAAAAAAGCAGATGGAATATACTTAGAAGATTTTGAGCAAAACAGATATATAGATGGTATCAGTTCATGGTGGGTAAATATGTTTGGACATACAAATATATATATCAATCAAAAGATAAAAGAACAGTTAGATACACTCGAACATGTGATTCTCGCTGGCTTTACACATGAACAAGTTGTTCGTTTATCTGAACGTTTAGTGAAATTAACGCCAAAGGGACTAGATAAATGTTTTTACTCTGACAATGGTTCGAGTGCTGTTGAAGTTGCATTAAAGATGAGTTATCATGCACATCTCAATGATGGATGTGCTAATAAAAGTATCTTTGTTTCTTTAAAAAATTCGTATCATGGAGAAACTATAGGAGCTTTGAGCGTTGGAGATGTGGAGCTTTATAAAGATACATATAAACCACTTTTACTTCAAACACTTCAAACAGCAGTTCCAAAAGATATGACGAGAGAAGCTGCACTTGAAGCTGCACTTGAATTTGAATTTTTATGTGCAGAAAAAGCGGATGAGCTTAGTGCAATTATACTTGAGCCGTTGATTCAAGGGGCGGGCTATATGCATATGTATCACCCAGAATTTTTAGTTCAAATAAGAAAAATATGTACAAAGTACAATGTTCATTTGATTGCAGATGAAGTAATGGTGGGATTTGGAAGAACTGGAGAATTATTTGCTTGTGAACTTGCTAAAATTACACCTGATTTTATAGTGTTATCTAAAGGTTTAACGGGTGGTTATTTACCTCTTTCTGTAGTTCTTACTTCAAATGAAATATATGCAAAATTTTATTGTGATTATAATGAACACAAGGCATTTTTACATTCACATTCTTACACTGGGAATGCACTCGCTTGTGCAGCGGCAAATGCAACTTTAGATATATTTGAAAATGAAAATATTATAGAAAAAAATAAAGTATTAGCTTCATATATGGGTTTGAAATTAGAAAAATTTAAAGAATTAGAAAATGTAGAATCAGTGAGACAAACAGGGATGGTCTGTGTTGTAGAGTTAAAAGGTTATGCCCCAGAGGATAGAATCGGTATTAAAATATATCAGTATTGCTTATCCAAGGGTGTTTTACTTCGTCCTTTAGGTCATGTAATCTATTTTATGCCGCCGTATATAATAAAAAACGAAGAGATAGATACAATGATGGATGTAGCATATGAGGCTATTAAACAAATACTTTAGTCAAAGTTTGTGTTATTATTATTTTTTTCTAGCATGAGTATTCTACAACTCTTTTCTAAAACTGCGAGTTGTTTTGCCATCTCATGTAAATCCCTATTGTAGGCATACACTCCATAACCACGTATTACCATAATATTCGTTTTATTGGTTTGGAGATAGTAGGTGATTTCACTCTCAGCTCTATCATACCAATCATCAAATTGTTTAGGATCAAAAATTTCTATAGAGCCTATATCTATATGCCCAAAATAGTCTTTTGGAGCGATAATGTTATGTTCAAGAGCATAGGCAGATGTAAAGGGAGCCATTGAAAAAGAGATAAATTTTGCATCTGAGATTTGGGAGTAAATATTATAATGAATCTTTGCGTCAATACTCGCCTGATTCCAACGATAATCTTTTTTAAAGTAAAGTTCGATTAAGTTGTCTTCATTTATAGCATCAAATATAGCTTCTTTAGTATTGATTATAAATCTATTTGATTCTGTTTTAGCAGATAAAGAACCATGATAAATTCCAAAAAAATCTTTTCTAAACATAGAAAGAGCAAGTGTAGATAACTGGTTTTTTAAATTTAATCTATTCATCTATATTCCATTTATGTTGTGGATTTAATGTTATTATATTCAAAGGTGCCTTAAATATGCAAAAAATTAGTTAGAATCTAGTACAATATATTTAAATAAATTTTAAAGGTTTTTTATGGACAGTGAAATAGTATATGCAATATTTGGAATAATTGGATTATCAATTATAGCATACAAAACGCTTAATAGTTCAGCTGCAGCGGGTAGAACTAAGGAAGAAGTTCGTGAAGACATGATTGTGAAATATAAAAATACACTTATGAAATCTCTTAAAGGTTATGATAAAGAGGATACTTTGAGAAAAGATAAAAAAATAATGATACTAAGAGAGTTTAATGAAGAGTTGGCAAGGAGTATACATTTTGATAAAGAAGATATTCGAGAAATAATGATGGAATTATCAGGAGAATAAGTTTCTATTCGCTATACGCTAAAAATTTATAACCAATACCATAAATACTTTCAAGAGAATTTTCAGGTAGCTTTTTTCTTAGTTTAGATACTAGCTTTCTTATATTTGCAGGATCAATGCTTTCACCTACTGAAGAAAAATACCCAACTATATCATCGTTAGAGAAAATCTTTCCTAAAGACGAGAGAAGTAATTCTAAAAAAATAATTTCAAATTTTGTTAGGTATATATTTTCACCATGACTTTTTAAAGCCTTACTTTCTTTTGAATAAACTACATCTTGAGATAGTCTTATATTTACTGTATCAAAATCTGGGGTGTGTAATTTATTTATTTTTTTAGATGCACTTGAAAATGCAAGCATTAACTCATCATATTCTATAGGTTTTTTAATAAATTGCTCAATACCAATATTTATAAGCTCAAGAAGATATTGTGTTTCATCATATGCAGATAATATAATAATAGTTTGTTCAGGGTTTAACTTGTATATCTCTTTGGTAAGTTCAATCCCATCCATACGAGGCATTTGAATGTCTGAAAGTACAATGTCATAATTTTTATTATTTTCCTCTGCAAATATTTTATACTTCGCTAAGGCTTCTTCTCCATTTACAGAACTGTCTACCCGACCAAATATACTAACTAGTATATCTGAAATCCGAGTTCTTAGTTCATCATGGTCTTCTACAAAAAGGATAGATAGTTTTTGTGTATCTTGTTTTAACTCATTAAGGTTTATCATCTGCTTACTTTAAAATTAATTTATTTATGAGACAATTATAACATGAGTTATCATTAATTAAATTAATAAAGATACAATACTATAAATTATTTAGAATAAATTACTAAAAAAAGAGGGCT
>JAFLJZ010000236.1 GCA_022712775.1 Sulfurimonas sp. | reverse complement strand
GACTTACAGCCAAATATGTTACTTTGGGATGTAGGTGCGGGAAGTGGCTCTGTTAGTATTGACGGATACAAACGTTATAAAGTTCAGTCTATTATGTTTGAGAAGAATGAGAAACGTGCAAAAATGATAGAAAACTCACTCACTACACATAAGATTCTAAGTACGAAACTTTATATTGGTGAAGCAAGTGAAGATTATAAAAAAGAGACAAGCACACCTGATAGAATCTTCGTTGGTGGTGGTGGTGATAAGGTTATTTCAGAATTAGATTATTTATATTCCCGTTTAGCAGATGATGGAATCATGGTAGCAAACTTTGTAACACTCCAACACCTAACAACTGCGATAAATGTACTAAAAAAAGCTGAAATAAAATTTGATATAAAAAGTATCTCTCTTACAACTTATAAAATGAGTTTACTTATGCCAGAACCTGAGAGAATTATGCATCAGATTATTGTTAAAAAAATACTTAGTTTATCGAACTAAATCTAAACTAGATTCACTTAAAGTTGGATGTGCAAAAATCATTTTTTCCATATCTTTTAAAGTTAGTTTAGCATTTATTGCTATGAGAAACTGATGAATGAGTTCTGTTGCATCATTTCCTATAATACTTGCACCAAGAATGAGCGTAGAATCTTCTTCATAAAGGACTTTTAAAAATCCGCTATCATCACCTTTTATTTTAGCTTTTGCGTTTGATTTGAAAAATAATTTTTTGACTTTAAATGCAACTTCATTTTCTTTTAGATACTTTTCACTTTTTCCAATACTTGCAACTTGAGGTGTACAAAATGTAACAGATGGAAAAATCGCTTCTTTTGGCAGTACTTCTTTTTCTAAAATTATTTGTGCAACTCGTATAGCTTCATAATAAGCCACATGAGCAAGAGCAGGAGTGTTAATAACATCGCCAATAGCGTAGATATTATCTGCGTTTAATGTCTGTAGCTTGTCATTTATTTCTATATGTCCATTTTTTAAAGTGATAGTAGCGTTTTGCACTTTTAGAGAACTTGTATTTGGACTACGCCCTATAGATATTAAAATCTTGTCGTATCTCTTTTTTTCATCTTTTTTTGGAGTTTTTATATTTACTTCTACTCCATCATCAAGTATCTCATACTCATTTACATTTGCATCAAGGTAAACCTTTATTCCCTTCTTTTCTAGTTCTCGTTTGAGTGTTTTTGATACATCATCATCTTCAACTGGGACAAGCTTTTTTGTAAATTCTGCGATTTCTACCTCTGCTCCAAGTGCATTAAAAAAACTAGCAAATTCACAACCTATAGCCCCTCCACCAATAATCAAGATTGACTTTGGAATATCTGCTAGAGTAAATACTTCCTTGCTTGAAATAATCTTATCTTTGGCTAAGTTGAGTAAAGGATGGTTTCTATGAGTAGACCCACTTGCTATTATGATGTTAGTAGCAGTTATCTTTTTGTTATTTACTGTTAGTGTATTTTTATCTACAAATGATGCTTCGCCGAACTCAAAAACTATCTTTGCTTTTTTTAGCTTTGATTCAATCCCACTTTTTAAGTCTTCAATTAAGCAGTGAGTAGATTTTTTTAATGTCTCAATATTAAAAGAATCTAAAGTAAAGTTTACACCACATGATTTAAAATAATCTTGCTTTTTTATATATGAGGCAGTCTCCAAAAAGTTCTTTGCAGGAATACAACCCTCATTAAGACAAGTTCCTCCGATTGAAGCTTCTGTTTTTTCTACTAAACATACAGTCTTTCCGCCTTTACCTAACAAGCTAGCAGCTTCATAACCAGCCGGACCAGCCCCTATTATAAGTACATCATAATCAAACATTGTGTTCCTTTAAATATATTCGTGTGCCATGTATGAGCTTCTAGCATAAGGTGATGAATGCACAAACTCAAAACCCATGTCAAGTGCGATTTTTTTATAGAGCGTAAATTGTTCTGGTTTTATATATTCGACTACTTTTTCGTATTCATTTGATGGTGCTAAATACTGACCAATACTAAGTAGTTTACAACCTACGCTCATCAAGTCTTTAAAAACATCTATAACCTCTTCTTGTGTTTCACCAAGACCTAACATAATAGCACTTTTAGTTTTAACATTACTCCCACCAAACTCTTTTAAGTGCTTTAAAACATCTAAAGAGCGTTGATACATTGACGCTTTTCTAATACTATAAAGTCTCGGTACTGTTTCTATGTTGTGCCCAATTATAACAGCACCACTTTTGAGTACAGTTTTAATAGAACCTATGTTTCCTTGAAAGTCAGGGATTAGAAGTTCTACTTGTGTAGTGGGAATTTTATCTAAAATATTTTTAGTTACTTCTAAAAATTGCTCCGCTCCACCATCTTCTAAATCATCTCGAGCAGGGCTTGTAATAACTACAAATTTAAGCTCTAGCTTTTGTATGGCAAGTGTCACTTGATCTATCTCTTCTTTGTTTACTTCAAGGGGTTTGCCAGTAGTTACATTACAGTAAGTACATCTTCTAGTACAGATTCCACCAAGGATTAAAAATGTTGCAGTCTTCTTAGAAAAACATTCACTAATATTTGGACATTTAGCTTCTTGGCATATAGTATGAATACCTATATCTTTTAAGAGAGTATCCATATCTCTTTGCGCTGAAAATGAGATTTTTTTTCTTAACCACTCAGGTTTTCTTTGATGTTTTTTAAGTGGTGTTATCATGTGTTTCCTTCTTGCTAGCTTGCGTGTAAGTGATCTGATTCTGCTTTAAGTCTTTGGGCAATCCACACTTTAATAATGGATTGTCTTGTAACACCAATTTTTTTTGCTTCATCATCAAGAGCGTTGATAACCCATTCGGGAAAATCAACATTGACTTTTTTGGTATCTGTCTTTAGTTTATTAAAGTTTTTTAATCGGATAGATTTTGAAAAATCAAGATGTTCACTAATATCTTCATTGTTGTCAAATTTTTCATCAAACTCTTTATTTGTTGTTATCATAATTCTTCTCCTCATCTCTCCATAAGTTTTGTGCTTCTACAAAGTCTATCTCATGTTTCTTTTTATTGATACAACTTTTGTTAATATCGTATTCAAACTTCATGAATTTCCTTGTTTTTTTCTTTGATTATCTAAGCATTTTTTACAAAAGAAACGCTAAATGTTTCTTCAAAAGATTGAATAAGTAATTCTTTAGCCTCATCATAGCTAAGCTTTATATCTAAATCTTCAAGAGAATTATACGCAGTTTGACAAGAGTTGTTTAGTGAGATAGAACCATGTTGAAAAAGAAGACTTTTTGTCCTTCTTTGAGCATTTCCACCAAACTTTAGTCCATCTATTAAAATATCGTAAGGCTCATATCCTTTTTGACAATACTCACTTTTAGACAAGTTTATATCTGCACTATCTTTTGCATATATAGGGTTTAAGCCTAATTTTTTATAAAATACAAGCAAGAAGCTACATACTATTTCGTAACTTTTTTTAACACTTAAATTTTTTACATAAGAAAGAGGAATAACTAAGGAGTAAGATATATCATTTCCGTGAAATAGTATCCCTCCTCCCGTAATTCTCTTTGCATAATTATCTTTATAGGCTAATAGCTCAGGATGATTTTTAATCTTTTTTATATCTTGTGATATACCGTATGTATAAGATTTCTCCCAGGCATATACTCTAAATATTGCCTTAGAAGAGGAAGAAAAGTTACTAAATAACTCTTCATCAATCTTCATATTTTCTTTTGCACTAATCGTGCCAGAATTATATAAAGAAAAACTCTTAGTTGCGAGAGAATCTAACATCAAGTTCTTTTATAGCTCTTGTATCATCTGGTCTACATACTCCTAGAGTTTTTGGATAGAGTTTAAACTCCTCTGGGTTTGTATTTGCTAAGTTTACTGCATCTATCATAGTGTCACAAAAGAGGTCTATAGTTTCTTTATTTTCTGTTTCAGTAGGCTCTATCATGATAGCTTCTTTTACAATAAGAGGGAAATAAACAGTAGGTGAATGCATACCAAAATCAAGTAAGTACTTCGCTATATCCATAGCACTAACACCTTTTTTGGCTAAGGTTTTTGCACTTAAAACACACTCATGCATACACATTCCTCCAAATGGAACATCAAAATAATCTTTGAGTCGCACTCGTATATAATTTGCATTTAAAACAGCTTTGCTGCTTGCGTTCTCCATTCCATTTGAACCTAAACCTATCATATAAGTTATAGCTCTTAGAGAGATTCCATAGTTTCCAAAAAATGGTGATATTTTTCCGATAGAGTTTTTCCCACCACTAGTAAATGAATAAACATCATCTACTTTTTGTATTCCTAAGTCAGGTAAAAATTCTTTGAGTTTGTCATTTACTCCAACAGGGCCAGAACCTGGACCACCGCCACCATGCGGTGTTGCAAATGTTTTATGAACATTTATATGTATAACATCAAAGCCAATATCACCAGGTCGTACAACTCCCATGATAGCATTCATATTAGCACCATCGTAGTACATCATGGTGTCATATTCGTGGGCTATATCACATAACTCTTTGATTCGTTTATTGTACATTCCTAGTGTGTTTGGAACTGTTAGCATAACGGCTGCTACATCTGTACTCATTTTTGCTCTAAACTCATCAATATCCATAGCACCATTTGCATCAGATTTGATAGTAATAACATCATAACCAACCATAGACGCAGTTGCAGGATTTGTTCCATGTGAAGAATCTGGAACGATGATGTATTTTCTTTTCTCACCCTTACTTTTGTGATATTTATCAATCATCATAATTCCCAACATCTCACCATGTGCACCTGCTTGTGGAGTTGTTGTAAACGCTTTCATTCCTGTTACTTCACATAAGTACTTTTCTAACATATCTATAGTTTCTAAACAACCTTGTACATCGTTCGCATTATCATTTGTAATTACATGGGGGTGGATATTTACAAAACCATCAAGTGCTGCGATTCGCTCAACAATCTTTGGATTGTATTTCATAGTACAAGAGCCTAAAGGGTAGAAGTTTTTGTCTATGGACATGTTTTTATTTGAAAGATTGGTAAAGTGTCTTACTACATCAAACTCACTCACCTCTGGAAGTTTTGCTTTTTCTTTTCTTAAAAATGATGTATTTATAGTGGTACTTATTTTTACATCTAAAGGAGGTAATTTTATACCATTTCTTCCATCTTGTGACTTGTCAAATATTGTCTGAACTGTCACAGTATCATTCATAGAACCACTCATAATATTTCCCCTATCGCTACAGCTAACGAGTCTATTTGTTTTTTTGTTCTTTTTTCACTTACACTGATTAGAATCTTGTTTGAATGTTCTTCATAAAGGTTAGCGAGGTTAATCCCAGCATAAAAACCTTTATCGCTTAGCTTGTTTAAAAAGTCACTTGAGCTTAAAGGTGTTTTAACTACAAACTCATTAAATGTATTGTCTTTATTGCATATCTCAAGAGTGGAGATAGGCTGTAGTTTTTCTTTTAAATATTCGCTTTTTGAAAAACATAGATTTGCCATCTCGTATAAACCATTTTTACCTAAGAGAGATAAAAAGATAGTTGAGCGAACAGCTAGTAAATTTTGGTTTGAACAAATGTTTGATGTTGCTCTTTGTCTTCTTATATGCTGCTCTCTCGCCTGCATAGTTAAAACAAATA
>JAFLJZ010000164.1 GCA_022712775.1 Sulfurimonas sp. | reverse complement strand
CGTGCGCTTGGAATTATTAAGCAAGCTGCGGCAAAGGTTAATGTCGACCTTGGCGTTATGGACGCTCAAGTTGGTGATGCGATTATTCAGGCTGCTGGTGAAGTTGCGGATTTAAAGTTGCTTGAGCATTTTCCTCTATCTGTTTGGCAGACAGGGTCAGGTACGCAATCAAATATGAATTCTAACGAAGTTGTTTCGAATCGCGCGATTGAGATTCTTGGTGGTGAGATTGGTTCGAAATATCCAGTTCATCCGAATGACCATTGTAATATGGGGCAATCATCGAACGATACATTCCCAACGGCTATGCATATTGCAGCCGTGGAGGAAATTCATCATAGACTTCTTCCTGCGCTTAAGACTTTTCGCAATGCGTTGATTGAAAAATCGAATGAATTTAAAGATATTGTGAAAATTGGACGTACCCATACGCAGGATGCAACTCCGATTACGCTTGGTCAGGAATTTTCGGGCTATGTTATGCAGCTTGCGAACGGCATAAAGCGTGTGGAAAATACTTTGCCGCATTTGTATCAGCTTGCGCAGGGCGGAACTGCGGTTGGAACGGGCATTAACTCGATTAAGGGTTTTGACGTTAAATTTGCAGCAGAAGTTGCGAGTATAACGGGTCTTCCGTTTGAAACTGCTCCGAATAAGTTCGAAGCATTGGCTGCTAATGATGCGATTGTTGAGGCTCATGGTGCGTTGAACGTGCTTGCGGTTTCGTTTATGAAAATCGCGAATGATATTCGTTTCTTAGGTTCAGGGCCTCGTTGTGGTATTGGCGAGATTTCTCTTCCTGAAAATGAGCCAGGCTCATCAATTATGCCGGGGAAGGTGAATCCGACTCAATGTGAGGCTCTAACTATGATTTCGACGCAAGTTATGGGTAATAATAGTACGGTTTCAATCGCAGGTTCTAATGGTCATTTTGAGCTGAATGTGTTTAAACCTGTGATGATTTATAACTTTATTCAGTCATTACGTTTGCTTGCAGATGGTGCAAATAGCTTCACTGATAAATGTGTTGTGGGGATTACGGCGAATATAGAGCGCATCAATAAGTTGCGTGATGAATCGCTGATGTTGGTGACGGCTCTAAATCCGCATATCGGATATGACAATGCAACGAAAATTGCGAAAAAAGCGCATAAAGATGGCTCAACATTGCTTGCGGCAGCGCTCGAGCTTGAATTGTTGACCGAAGAGCAATTTAAAGAATGGGTTGTCCCGCAAAATATGATCGGTCCAAAAGAGCGGGAATAGGTTTGTATATGTTAATATGATTTGCCATTTTTATGTGTGAAAGTCCAAGTTCCATCTTTATTGGATTGTGCGCATAGGTCATCTTCTAGGTATATAACTTGGTCGCCTGAATTTCTATCTCCAACTTCTAGGTAGGTAACGAGGCTTGTTGACTTGTTAATTAATTGGTGGGGAGTTTCGTTTCCGGATTTGAATCCGAAACATTCTCCTTGGGTTAATTTAAATTCAGTGTCTCCGCAAATAAGGGTTGCTGTCCCACTTAATATGTAAATGAACTCATCTTGAATTAAATGGTGATGTTTTAGTGAAGACATAGCTCCTGGCAGGAGTTCGGTTAAGTTTATTCCAAAGTTTGTAATGTCGAAATATTCCCCAAGCTTTCTTTTGCTCCTTCGGTTCATAAGTGAGGCATAAGGTTCGGGGTAATGTGATTTAATTTTATTTTCTGGAATTTTTTTGCGTTTATTGGTGTATATCGGGTCATAGGGTGTCTCTGTGGTAAATTAAGTATTTTCAATTTACTTAAAGTTAGCATGAATGCAATCGTGGGTGCTACATATTAATGTATGTTTTTTGCTATATTCTTCCATAGGTTGTATTTTTTTGTATTTCTTTTTGTCTTTGTTGTTTTTTTATGTTAGAGTTTTATTTGTTATATACATTTGTAATATCTAGAAGGACGATGATAGATGAAAAAGGCGCTTATTGTTGATGACTCTAATACTATGAGAGATATGGTCTCTATATCCCTTAAAACTGCGAAATTTGATGTTGTTTCTGCGGGAGATGGCGTTGAGGCTTTGGACGTAGCAAAGGGTCATGATATCGATGTTGTTATTACGGATATTAATATGCCGAATATGAATGGTATCGAGCTTATAGAAAAACTTAGGATTGATCCCAAGTTTAAATTTACGCCAATTTTGGTTCTGACAACTGAAGGTGGTGATGATATGAAAATGCAGGGTAAAAAGGCTGGCGCTACTGGTTGGATTGCTAAGCCGTTTAACGTTGAGACACTTCTAGGTGCGGTGAATGAAGTTTGTCCGCAGTAGTGGGGGTGGATTTATTTTATGTCTAAGAATCTAAAACAAGATAATGCAGTTTCTTCTTTGGGAGTTGATTTGGATAAAAAATATTCAGAAGGTCCTTTGTGCTGGCTGTCAGCTGGTGAGTCTGGAATTTCGGCTTTGAGGGTTCTCTCAGAGCAATTGCCAGAGATGAATGTTCTTTTAGAAGATAATATGAAGGCTCTTAGTGAAAGTTTCACTGTGCTTGCTGGTAAAGTTAGTGAGCAGTCTGGTAATATTGAGAGTGTGGTTGAGCATTCTTCTTTTGTTGAAATTGATGGTGAGAAGAAGGAGTTTCATCAGGCTCTTTTGGATATATCTTCTTCTGATAATGTCGAGCTTGAGTTGAGTAAGTTGGTTGCGGCTTCTGGAAAACGAGATATTGAGTTGAGGAAATCACTTGCCGGCGCAAAAGCTTCGCTAGATGAGATGTTGGGTGCTGTATCTTCTGGTATTGTTGGTATGCAGTTTCAGGATAGAGTGTCACAAAATTTGGTTATTGCGGAGAATGTGAGTAAAGAGCTGATGGTTTATCTGGCTGAAATAATGGAGAAAACTATTGCTGATGTGCATGAAGATCATTTAGATGATAAAATATCGATTGATAAGGATTTTGCAAAAAGAATAGTGGCGTATTTTACTTTG
>JAFLJZ010000163.1 GCA_022712775.1 Sulfurimonas sp. | reverse complement strand
CTCATATCAAGTGTAGTGAAACCTGCGGCCTTAACACTTGGAAGGGGATCCCAAGATTTTTTCATTGCGACTAATGAGCCAATAGCACCAACTGCTGCTACAGCACCAAATGCTTTACCCATAAAACCTCTACGGCTATTATTTTCCATATTTGCTCGCTTTTAATATATAAATTTTAAAAAATTATACTAATTATATTATTAAGTTATTATTAAATATTATTTTTCTTTAGTAAATTTTACTATATTGTTACTATTTTTCTCTATATGCTTATAATTAATATTATTTATTCTTTACTTGTTTTTTTTGTATTCGTATATAAATATGTAATATTTCTATGGCTGCAGGGGTGATTCCACTAATATTCATAGCAGCTTGAAGTGTTGGGGGATTAAAGCTCTCTAGCTTTTCTACAACTTCTTTGGATAAACCACTCACACCTTTAAAGTTAAAGTTCTCTGGAATCGCGATTTTCAGATACTTTTTCATTCGCTCTATCTCTAAACTTTGTTTATCTATATAACGTGCATATTTTCCCTCAACAAGAATCTCTTCTTGTATATAATCATTAAATTTTACTAATTCTGGAACGAGTTTTAACATCTTTTTCACATCAAAGGTTTTTCTTGCCACGAGTTGTTGTGCTGTAGAAATATCTTTTATTGGCTGTTCATCCATGGCTTCTAGTTGTGCTATAAACTCTTTGTTTGGAGTGAATTTTGTGTCTTCGAGCAACTGAGCACCGTATTTAATCTGTTCATCCTTGATTTTAACCGCCGCATAAACCTCATCTCTTATAAGACCAAGTTCATACCCGTATTTACTCAGTCGTGTATCCGCTGATTCTTCACGAAGTAAAAGTCTGTACTCTGCTCTACTAGTAAACATTCTATACGGTTCTTTTGTTCCCTTTGTAACAAGGTCATCAATCAAAACACCAATATACGCTTCATCGCGACGTAGAATCAAAGGTTCTTTTTGAGCAATAGAAAGAGAAGCATTAATCCCAGCCATAAGACCTTGCGCCGCTGCTTCTTCATACCCTGTAGTTCCATTAATCTGCCCTGCTAAGTAAAGTCCAGATATTTTTTTCGTCTCAAGCGAGTGTTTTAATTCTCTAGGGTCTACAAAGTCATACTCTATTGCGTAACCATAACGAACAATTTTTGCATTTTCCATTCCCTTAATAGAATGAATCATATCTCGTTGCACTTCTGGGGGCATTGAAGTACTCATACCATTTATATAGCATTCCGTATTGTCCATAGTTTGTGGTTCAATAAAGAGATGATGTCTATCTTTGTCACGGAACTTATTTACTTTATCTTCGATACTTGGACAATACCTTGGACTTTTTCCCTCGATTTGACCAGTAAAAAGTGGTGCTCTATAAAAGTTTAATTCTATAATCTTATGTGTATTTTCATTTGTATAAGTGATAAAACATGGAAGTTGTTTTTTATTTTTTCTAAACTCTTCACGATTAGTTCTAAAACTAAAAGGGCTTGGCAGTTCATCTCCACCCTGTTCTTCCATAACTGAGAAGTCTATAGATGAGCTATCAACTCTTGCACATGTTCCAGTTTTAAGTCTATCAAGGGACAAAGCACAATCATCTTTGAGTGAGGCACTTAAACCTTCACTTCTTTCTTCTCCAAAACGACCAGCCTTTTTTTGTACTTCACCTATATGTATGATTCCGTTTAAAAATGTACCTGATGTAATAATAACTTTTTTAGCTTGATAGTTATTTCCCAAATCACTGATAACACCTTTAACCGTAGAATCTTCAATTATTAAACGCTCTACAGTTTCTTGAACAAGTTCTAAGTTCTTTGTATTTAAAACCGTATTTCTAGCAATAATACGGTACTTATCCATATCAATCTGAGCACGGCTTCCACGGACTGCTGGACCTTTTGTTTGGTTGAGTATGCGAAACTGAATTCCAGCCTCATCAGTAATAATACCCATTTCACCACCTAAAGCATCAAGCTCTCGAACTAAATGTCCCTTTGCTAAACCACCAACTGCAGGATTACAAGAAGTCGCTCCAACATTTTCCACAAGCATTGAAATCATCAAAGTTTTGTTACCCATTCGTGCAGAAGAAAGTGCTGCTTCTACACCTGCATGACCACCACCTACTACTATTACATCATAATTCATTATTCTACCATTCCCTCTAGTTCCCATGCTTAGCTTGGGAATTCATATATTTAATATACACTCCCAAGTAAAACGTGGGAGCGAGTTTTAAACTTATCAAAAATAATTTAGGCGAATTTTATCATTTTTACGTATAATTTGCATAATATAAATAAAATACTTACGATTTTTAAACTATGGAAAGATAATGATACAAGAAGCACACGAAGCATATAACACTAAAGACTATGCAAAAGCATTTGAGCTCTACACACAACTCGCAGAATCAGGAAATGCTGATGCACAAACTTCTTTAGCATTTATGTACCAAAAAGAACAAGCCTGTTCTAAAAATGAAGTAAAAGCTCTTGAACTTTATACGCAAGCAGCAGAAGCAAAACAACCTTACGCACTTTTTAATCTTGCTATTTTGTATGCAAATGGAATCGGTGGTGTGCCACATGACCAGTTTAAAGCACATGACTTACACATGGAAGCTGCCCAGAGAGAAGTTCCTCCTGCTATGTATGAGGTTGCACTCATGCTAGAGCGTGGTCTTGGGTGTGTGCAAAGCTACTCAGAATCTGCTTTTTGGTATGAAGAAGGTGCTAAACGTGGTCACTTAGAATCATTTAACAACCTTGGTGCCTTATATAAAGAGGGTCACGGAGTGCCACAAGATAACGCAAGAACATTTCTTTGCTTTTCTCGTGCTGCGGAGGGTGGATTAGCCGAAGGTCTCTATAACTTAGGTATGCTCTATGATCAAGGAATCGGTTGTGCACAGAATCATGATGAAGCACTTGATTTATGTAGAAAAGCTGCTTATAAAGGGCATAAAAAAGCTAAAGAGATTATCAAAGATTTACAAGAAAATGGTAAAATAGTTTTTTAAGTTCATCTAGTTACCAAGTTTTACTTGGTAACTCATAAGTAAGAGGGGGAATTCATTTGTTTACAGGATTAATTAGAGAAATCGCTACTGTTAAAAGTTTAGTTGGAAGCA
>JAFLJZ010000162.1 GCA_022712775.1 Sulfurimonas sp. | reverse complement strand
AAGAGTTACTCATAACCACATTTAATGTAGCTTTTCTTGAAGCATTTGGAACAATATCCAAATCACAATTTTCATCTGGTGTAGTATAGTTGATTGTTGGAGGGATAATACCATCTCTCATAGCCATTAAACATGTAACAGCTTCGATACCACCAGCAGCACCAAGACAGTGACCAATTTGACCTTTGATTGAACTCATTGGAGGACAGTTTTCTTTACCACCTAGTAAGTCTTTTACAGCTGCTGTTTCATTTTTATCATTAATAGGAGTTGAAGTACCATGTGCATTTACATAGTCAATCTTCGGCTCTCCTGCCATTTTGTAAGCCGCTTTCATTGCACGAGCTGGACCATCAAGTGATGGAGTTGTAATATGATTAGCATCACCAGATTCACCAAAACCTATAATTTCACCATAGATATTTGCACCACGATATTTAGCACTTTCATATTCTTCTAAAACTAATGCTGCTGCACCCTCACCCATAACAAATCCATCACGATTAGCATCAAAAGGTCTTGAAGCTCCTTTTGGATTTTCATTGTTTGTTGAGAGTGCTTTCATAGCAGCAAAACCACCAATACCTACACCTGTAATAGCTGATTCTGCAGATACAACTAACATTTGCTCAGCTCCATTACACATAATCGTTTTACAAGCTTCACTTATAGCGTGAGTTCCAGCTGCACAAGCAGTTACACTTGAAAGGTTTGGTCCTTGTGTGCCATGTTCTATTGAAACAAATCCACCAAGCATATTTACTAAGGCACCAGGGATGAAGAATGGAGAAATTCTTCTTGGACCTCTATCTGCTAATATTTTTGAATTTTTTTCTATTAAAGGAAGTCCACCGATTCCAGAACCAGCAGAAATTCCAAAACGTGTCATATCCGTAGTTTCAGGTATCTTAGCATCAAGCATTGCTTCTTGCGCAGCTTTTAAACCAAGATGAATAAATCTATCTGCTTTTTTAACTTCTTTTGGAGCCATTACTGTTGAGGGGTCAAAATCCCTTACTTCACCTGCGATTTTTACACTGAAGTTTTCAGGATCAAATATTGAGATTGTATCGATTCCACATTCACCATCACATATTGCTTTAAATGATGTTTCTTTATCGTTACCAACTGAATTAATCATGCCTAGACCAGTTACTACTACTCTTCTCATTTAATACTCTCCCAAAAAATTATAAAATACTTTTAAAAATTAGTCAAAACTAACTATAAAAAATATTTAAACTGAGGTCACCCTCAGTTGTAAATACAGATAATTTAATTATTTACTCTCAATGTATGCAACAACATCATTAAGCGTTTGGATTTTCTCTGCTTCATCATCAGGAATTTCAATATCAAATTTCTCTTCAAGAGCCATTACTAATTCAACAACATCTAGGCTATCAGCACCTAAATCTTCAACAAACTTCGCATCTTCTTTAACTTCATCCGCGTTTACGCTTAATTGCTCAACTACTACTTCTTTAATATCATCTATAAGTGCCATCATAGCTCCTGTTTTTTTTTAATTTAATCGAATAATTATATCAAATTTAGCTTAAAATATTCTATGTTTATTAAGGTGAAAGTACTGGTAAAAAGCGGTAGGCTATATTGGAGAAGGAGACTATAAAATAAATTGTGTTCTTAATTTATCCTCTTAAGCTTGCATAAATTTTCATTGATTTATAGTTTCGGATATCATCTCTCACATCTCTACTTTGCATCGTCATATTTCTTTTTTCTTCCATTTTTTTTAGATACAAATTATTTTTCAACTCTGTATATTTGGTTAATTCTTTTACAATTGTCAAGTCATTTGCTTGTAAAGATGATACGATAAGTGCCAGTAGTAGTGATGTAAATATTCTCATTTTTATCCCGTTTTTTTATTATTTCGGAATTATATCTCAAAAATGTTACATATACACTTGTTTTATAAAAGAATTTTATAATTTCAACATAAATTAAGTAAATGTATGAAATTTATATTACTTATAATATTTACTTATTTTTAAGAAATTGAATTAAATCTTTCTTTTTCTTTGGTTTACAAAAATAAAAACCTTGTCCAAGTAAACACCCATAACCTAGAAGAACCTTCTCTTGTATTTCATTTTCAATACCTTCTGCTATATTTGTATACGAAAGATTTTTTGACAATCCGATAATTGCTTGTGTAATTGCTATATCATTTTTGTCATCAGGGATTCCATCTATAAATGACTTATCAATTTTCAGCTCATCAATAGGAAGCTTTTTTAAATAATTTAAAGATGAATGACCTGTACCAAAATCATCTATAGAAATACTAAAGCCTATTTTTTGTAATTCATGAAGCACTTTCATACTATGGTTAATATTTTTCATAATGTATGTTTCTGTAATTTCTAACATAATTGACTTAGGACTAATTCCAACTTCTTCGATGATAGAGAGAATATCCCTTATAAAAGTTTCTTGATAGAGTTGCACCGCAGATATATTAATTGAAATTGTTTTTAAATCAACTGAGTGTTGCGTGAAAATTAAAAAATCTTGACATGCTTGCTTAAAGATAAAAAGTCCTAAGGACAATATATAACCTGTGTCTTCAGCTATTGCAATAAACTCATCTGGAGCGATAAAGCCCAAGCTATTACTTTCCCATCGGACTAAGGCTTCAAGCCCAACAGTTTTTTTATCGCTAAGCTTATACTTTGGTTGATATACCATATAGAACTCATTATTCTCTATTGCATTTTTCAAACCTTGTTCTATATTTAGGCGATGTTCTACATCTATGGAGAGCTGTTTTTGATAATACCTAAAAGTATTTTTACCAGCATTCTTTGCTTGATACATGGCTATATCAGCATGTTTGAAAAGTGTTTGATAATCTAATCCATCTTCTGGAAAAATCGACACTCCTATACTTAATGTAATATTTAATTGATGCTCTTTTGTCTGTATGGGTTCTCTAAAAGCTTGAATTATTTTTTCACATACCTTGGAGGAATGATATTTATCATCACTATTTTCCAAAACAACAATAAACTCATCACCACCAAGACGGGCCACCTTATCGGTATCTCTAAGTGAGTTTTCAATACGCTTGCCTGTTTCTATTAAAACTTCATCACCTATATTGTGTCCTAAGGTATCATTTATTATTTTAAAACGATCGAGATCAATAAAAAAGATTGTTATTTTAGTAAGATTACGTTTAGCAGTTTTTATCATTTTCTTAAGGCTTTCTTCAATATTTGCACGATTTGGTAATGATGTTAGAGAATCATAAAGAGCAAGGTACTCAAGTTTTTGTTTTTGTTCAATATAGTTAGTAACATTAAGTTTTATAGCTAAATAATTCGTAAGTTCATTATCAATATATATAGGAGTAATAGATGTTTTTTCGTAATATAAAGATTTATCCTTACGCATATTGATAAATTCACCTTCCCATTTCTCACCTCTTTCTAATACTTTATGTAAGTCATCATATACGGACTGAGGTATTTTCCCTGATTGTAAGATTCTTGGATTCTGACCAAGAACTTCTTCTTTCTTATACCCTGTTTCTTTTTCAAATACATCATTAACATAAGTAATATTTTTATCTACATCTGTTATCACTATAGAATTATCACTGTTTTCAACTGCAGATTTAAATCCAAGAAGCTCCTTTTTTATCCGCAAAGAGCGTTTATGCATTATAAATAAAACAACTAAAATCATTAATGCTAGAGAGAAAAATATTATTGTTATTATTTTTTCAATATAAATATCTCTTTCATGATGCATATCTAAAAATATATGTAATTTGCGTAGGTTATCATTTAAAGAACCTTTAGTGTAAACTATATTTTCAAGTGAAATACGATTTTCAATTCGTTTAATATTTTTTTTTATATGCAATATAAATAACTCTAATTCTTTAGTATTTTCATTTTCAAAACTTTGTTTCAATAGATCTAAATTATTATAAATTTTTTGTTTATCGCTATAATTATTAAGGTAATATTTCATTAATAGGAGTGTTTGCTTAGAAACAATCTTTGTTAAACTTTCAGGTTCATTTTTTTGTATTGATTCCTGTAAATCAAAAATATAGTGCATTGAATTTAATAAAGAAGCATTATTAGACTTATATTTTTCAATAAAAATTTCTTTTTCTTGAAATGCTCTTCTCGTGTCCTCAAAAAGTACTGAATACTCTGGACCAAATATACCATGAACATACTCTGAATCTAAAGTATTTATCTCTTTTCTAAAATCTGTAACTTTTAAGTTTATTTCATCAAAGTTTATAAAAGTAGATTGTTTCACTAAAAAGTTATCAAAAGATTTGTTTATTAGTTTTAGTTCAACTACACTATCATGGTAGGTCATATACTCATTTATATTATGTTCAACTTTTTTCAAATAAAAAAAAAGCATCGTTAAGAAAAAAGCAAAAAACAATAAGAGAGCTGTGATTCTATCAATACTTTTACTATTCATCATTTTACAACGCCAATTCTAATATCAAGTGCAACTTTAGGAATTTCACCAGTTAGTGCTTTTAAAAAAGCAACAATTTTATCCACTTCTTCTGCTGATATACTCCTACCTAACTGATAATCTGCCATAAACTTCACAGCATCTTCTAGGTGTTTATATCGTCCATCATGGAAGTAAGGAGCTGTTTGTGCTACATTACGAAGAGAAGCTACCTTAAAATAATACTTATCAGCTTCATTTTTTGTTACTTCATGCCTGCCAGTTCTTGTGCTATGTGTACTTTTGATTACTCCAAATTTATTATAAAGATTTCCTCCAATATTTACACCATGGTGACATGCTATACAGCCTATTGATTTAAAAATAGCATATCCATCTTTTTGCTTTTGTGTTATAGCATTACTCTCACCAGACAAGTATTTATCAAATGGTGCGTTAGGAGTAGTTAATGTTTTTTCAAACTCTGCTATCGCATCTACAATAGTATCTTCTGTAATTCCATCTGCGTAAATCGCTTCAAATTTATCTTTATATGGTGTATTGTCTAAGGTTTTAATTAGGTTCTCAAATGTATTTCCCATTTCAACAGGATTTTCTATTGGTCCTTTTGCTTGTTCTGCGAGATCCGCAGCTGAACCATTCCAAAATTGTCGAAAGTTATATACAGCATTATATACTGTTGGTGCATTAATATCTCCAACTTTTCCATCTATACCAACAGAGAATTTTAAATTATCATCTCCACCGGCCTTGAGGTCATGGCATGAGGCACAAGATATAGTATTATCTTTGGAAAGAAGCGTATCAAAAAATAGTTCTTGCCCTAAGTGTACTTTTTTTATATTTACACTAATTTTTTGAGGGATAACACTAATAGGTTCCGCCTGAGCATATAAACAATAAAAAACTAAAAATAATATTTTCTTCATTACACGCATTATATAATAAGACATAAACAGAGTAGCTTAAATCAATATATTTTTACTTCCTAGTCTCTTTTATAATTTCATACGCCTGATTTATTTCTTGCGTTTTAGCAGTTGCTTCTTCCATATAGGAATCATCTTTATCTTGTGATTTTATAATGTCTGGATGGTATTGTCGTACAAGTTTTCTATAGCTCTTTTTAATTGCACTCATATCATCACTTTCTTTTACACCTAGAATCGTATATGCCTCTGCATCACTCATCGAGTGTTGTTTATTTTTAAGCATATTTTCAAACTTAGAAATCATTGCATTATATTCATCAGGAGTGATATTAAGTTCGCCAACTATCTCGCGTAAAACTTTATCCTCATCGGAACTCATTCCATTACCTACAGATGCAAGTTGAATTAAAAACCCTACATACTGTTTTCGTTTTAATATACTGCGTCCAAGCAATTTATTTAATGCTGACGCTATCTCTCTTGTGTCACCACTTTTCTCTTTTTCTTCATTAAAAATTTCTTTTAATATATGTCTTGTTTTCTCTTTATCTGGGAAAATTGCTGAAATATCATCAAAAATATTTCCGATTAATTGTGCTTCTAACTCATCAACTCTTCCATCAGCCTTGGCAACTTTCGCAACAAGTGCAATAAAAAGACCCAATTCACTTTCTCGAAATAATTCTTTAGAACTAGATATTTTTCTTAGTTTATTTTTAGCATATACTTTATAAAGTTTAAATGCCACATACAACGCGGCTATTACTCCAAGTGTAACCATAAAATTTGCTATAAATATATAATACAGCACGAATAAAATTATCGCTAAATATATCCATTTTTTTAATTTAATCATTTTTTTCCATTTGTACTTAAGTAGGCAGATTTTAGCACAATGAAGATTAATGGTAATTCAATTATGCTATAAATTTAATCTTATATTAAGTGTGTAATGATATTTTGTTTATATAAAGGAATAAATATGAGCAAAGAAGAAGATTTTAAAGCACAAACACTCGTTCAAAAAATAAATGCTATAGATAAGGTAATTTTAGAGAATATAAAAGATTATTTACAAAAAGACAATGGTGATCTAGACCTTGTTCATGTAGAAGAAAAAAATAATCTTGTACTTGTTTATATAGAATACTTAGGAGCTTGTGTATCGTGTGAATCATCTGGTAATACACACAAGTCAATAGAGAATATTTTACAAAGAATGCTCTCCAATGATATTAGAGTTTTAACTGTTTAATCAGAGAGATCTAACAGTTTCATAAAATTGTTAGCAATCTTCTCACCATGGGTTTTAAAGGTATCTGCTGATTCTTTAACATAAAGTTTATCTACCGTTTGGAAAAAAAGTTTCAACCATCTCTCAAAGCTTTCTCTTTTTAAACCTTTCATACGTATGTGTGGTTTTATAGGTTCCCCTCTATAAGCAGAATCACCTAAGATAATCGATGCCCAAAAATCTGTCAATAAATCTAAATGACGTAGCCACTCATCGGAGATCATCTCATCACCAAGTTTTTGGATAAAAAAGTTTGAAATTAGTTCATCTTTAAGTACTTGACTGTAAAAGTGATCGACCATTCTTCGAATATTTTGTTTAGTGATAGTTTGATATTTCATTATGCCTCTTCTTCATTTTATATCTAAGAGTATAGCTTTATTAAGTTAAACAAGATAAAATTCCTAACTAATTAAAAGTGAGAAAATATGAATAAAGAAGAATTTACAAGCTTGGATGATTACCTTAATCATTTTACGAGTATAGGTTTTAAACTAGTAAAAGATGATGAAAATAATGAAACACGAACCTTAACATTACGAAGATATGTAGAGGGTGAATACTCAGAGGCTACCATCAAGCAGAGTGGTTCAAAAATTAGTGTTATACAAACAGTCGATGGTAAACCTATAATTTAAACATTTGACTTAATGTTACAAAAGGAAATGGTTGATTAGAAGTTAGTTATAAAGTATATGAATTTAAGTTACCACTCCAAATAAGGTATCTGCGGTAGAAGGGATTTATTAAAGTAGGCTATAATATTATTAATAAACTATAGTAGGATTAAATATGCATACTTTACAATTAAAGATTGATGATTCTATTTTTGATAAATTCATGGGATTACTAGACATTTTACCAAAAGAAAAAATATCTGTATCTGAAGAAAATAGCAACTTAATTTCATTTGAAGAAGCACAGACTAAAGTTCAAAATTCAATAAATAATATTCCTAAAAATAATGGTTTAGAACTTGATGATGCATTCGACAAGGTATTAAACTCTTAGAATGATATATAAAATAATTGTTGAACCTGAAGCTGTTCAGGATTTACTAAATATAAAGTCTTATATTACAGAAGAAGACACACTCAATAAAGCTAATCAATTTATCTCTGAACTTAAAAATAATATTAAAACTCTTAATGAAATGCCTCAACGATGTAGAAAAAGTTATTACACAAACATTAAAAATACTCATGATCTAATATATAAAAAATATACTACCGTTTTTAAAGTTATTGAACAACGAGTACATATACTTTCTATTTTTAGACAAAAGAACTATTGATTTCGCGACAGCATATAGACAGCCACATCTCTCATTTTATCTCCAATAACCATCAAATAACTAAAATAAGCTATAATTCCACCAATAAAAAAGAAATAAATTTTAAAGTAGAATCAGCATTTTCTCCAGCAGGTGATCAGCCAACTGCTATAAAATAACTCACAAAAAGTATACTAAAAGGCAATCGTTACCAAACACTTGAAGGTGTTACAAGTAGCGGTAAAACCTACACTATTGGCACGTGTTATAGAGAATGTAAGATGCCTACTATCATTATGACTCATAACAAAACTTTAGCGGCTCAACTTTACTCTGAATTTAGAAGTTT
>JAFLJZ010000257.1 GCA_022712775.1 Sulfurimonas sp. | reverse complement strand
TAAGTTTGCAATGTTGGAAATTTCTATATTCATTATTAATCTTTAAAGTGGTAAAATATTGACAAGATTATATCGAAAAAAGGTTTAGAATGTTTCAAAGATTTCGAAGAAGGCGTTTAAATAAGCATCTGCGTGCGTTAGTTAGGGAGACACAAGTAAGTGTAAATGACTTTATTTATCCTCTTTTTATTCGCTCAGGAGAAGAAATTAAAACAGAAGTAGCATCCATGCCAGGTGTTTTTCAAATGAGTATAGATGAGATTTTAAAAGAGTGTGAAGCGTTAAAAAAACTAGGTATTTACTCAATCCTTTTATTTGGTATTCCTGATGTTAAAGATTCTATAGGAAGTGATAGCTTATGTGAGCATGGAATCATAGCCTCATCAATTCGAAAAATAAAAGAAGTACATCCTGATATGTTCGTTGTAACCGACCTTTGTTTTTGTGAATACACAGACCATGGGCATTGTGGAATTATTGATGAAGTGAATGAAACTGTAAACAATGATGCAACGCTGAAAATTTCAGCTCAACAAGCTGTTATTCATGCAAAAGCTGGAGCGGACATGATAGCACCTTCTGGAATGATGGATGGAATCATCCAAACACTTCGAACTGCACTCGATGAGGCAGGATTTGAGAATCTTCCAATCATGGCATATTCAACAAAATTTTCTTCAGGCTATTATGGACCTTTTCGTGATGTTGCAGAATCAACTCCTAGTTTTGGTGACCGTGCATCGTACCAAATGGATCCAGCAAATCGTAGAGAAGCCATTGCAGAATCACTTTCTGATGAGCGTCAGGGTGCTGATATATTAATGGTTAAACCAGCTCTAGCTTACTTAGATATAGTAAGAGAGATTAAAGATTCTACATCACTTCCTATGGCTGTTTATAATGTAAGTGGTGAGTACGCAATGCTGAAATTTGCAGGAATGAATGACTTAATCGATTATGATAGAGTTGTGATGGAAACTATGGTTTCTTTTAAAAGAGCAGGTGCAGATATTATTATCTCTTACCATGCAAAAGAAGTAGCGAAGATGCTACAAAAACAAGGAGTTTAATTTGACACTAAAAAGTTTTTTGTGGGACTATGGAGAAAAAGTTCCGGGATACAATGTTACAGTAATAAATGAAAGAGAGGCAAGAGCCGCTGCGGGTATACTTTTTGCCTTGGGAATGATGATAATTTTTATAGCTATAGGATTTAATCATATTATGGTAGCAAGAATATACTTAGGATTTTTATTTCTTGATTTTTCTGCAAGGGTAATAAGCCCAAAATACTCTCCATCTATGCTCCTTGGTAAATTTGCTGTGCGTAATCAAAAACCAGAGTATGTGGGAGGACTACAAAAGCGTTTTGCATGGACACTTGGTTGGTTGATCTCTTTACCTATGCTTTATTGGTTTGTACTTCAATGGGATATTAATTTTTATAAAGTATTGATTTGTGTGTTATGTCTTAGTTTAATGTTTTTAGAAGCCGCATTTTCAATCTGTGTTGGTTGTATGATTTATAAAATGATTGTCAAAGAGGATCCTGAACATTGTCCTGGAGGTTCTTGTGAAATACGTCAAAGAGAACCAATCCAAATGTTTAACCCACTACAAAAGATTATTGCAATCATAACTGCAGTTGGACTTATAGTCGGTGTGTATTTTTTCCTTGCTAAAACAGAATCGAAAACATTTTTTGGACTATTCTTACACGACTTAGTATTAACAGACAATCAGTTACAGCTTCAAAAAGATAAATTATTTGAAGCACAGGCGGCAGCTGCATTTGGTGATGACGATGACTATGATGAGGACGAAGATGACGATTACTAAACTAGTAGCTAAGACGCTACAAAAGTAATTTTAAAGCAAATTACTATAAAATGATAGGAAATATAAATATTTGGGAAAACATATGAGACACTTTTTAACACTTAAAGACTTTACAAAAGACGAGATTCTAGAAATAATAGACATCGGTTTAGAAATAAAAAAGAATTTAAAAAACAAAGTATATAAAAAAGAATTAGAGATGCAAACGCTAGGTATGATTTTTGAGAAGAGCTCTACACGTACACGTGTAAGCTTTGAAGCAGGAATGTTTCAACTTGGTGGTCATGCACTTTTCCTTTCAAACCGTGATATTCATTTAGGTCGTGGCGAGCCTGTAAAAGATACTGCAAGAGTTATAAGCTCTATGTGTGATATGGTGATGATTAGAACCTTTGAGCATTCAATGATAGAAGAGTTTGCAAAGTACTCTAAAGTACCTGTAATCAATGGACTTACTGATACCTACCATCCAGTACAACTTTTAGCTGATTATATGACCATGTTAGAATACGGAATTGCTGATAATGCAATTGTTGCGTATGTGGGTGATGGAAATAATATGACACATTCGTGGTTGATGTTGAGTGCTAAAATGGGGTTTGAGCTTCGAATTGCTACACCAAAAGGCTACGAGGTTGATTCTAAGATTCTAGAGGATGCACTTAAAATTGCCAGAACTAGTGGTGCTGTTATTAAAGTTTCAAATTCTCTTGATGAAGCACTTTATGGAGCTACAATTGTTACAACAGATACATGGGCTTCAATGGGTCAAGAAAATGAAAAAGAAGAGAGAGCTAAGGCATTTAAAGGCTATATGGTTGATGGCTTAAAGATGTGTCTTGCAAAAAAAGGTGCAAGATTTCTTCATTGTTTGCCTGCATATAGAGGACAAGAAGTCTCTGAAGAAATTTTAGAATCACATGCAGATATAGTTTTTGATGAGGCTGAAAATAGACTTCATGCGCAAAAAGGTCTTATGGTTTGGTTAGATAGACAAAGAGGTTAAATATGAAATCTCTTTTTCTTCTTTTTACACTTGTTTCAGCATTGTTTGGGGCTGAAGTTGTTGAGGTTGAAGAAAGATTTAGTACTTCTATAAGATGTAAGGGCTGTCATATTCATATCGTAAAAGAGTGGGAAAGCTCTTGGCATGCTGCATCACATTATAAAAATAATGAATATTTTAGAAAAAGCATAGACTATGTGAGTAGAAAAACACGAAAAAGTTTAAATAGTGTTAAAGTACAATGTGCAACTTGTCACAATCCCCGAATCTCAGTTACAAGTACAGGAATAGATTACGAGATAGATTTTGTTATGGGTTTAGATAAAGGTTCTGATGTAAACAAGGCACTAGAGAGTAATACACTTAATGAGGGAATTAACTGTATAGTTTGTCATAATATTGATAAGATTCACACAGATAAAGACCAAAATGTACGAGGAATTAATAGAGTAGAATGGACTGCATCAGGTGTTATGAGTGGTCCGTATAATGATTCTTCGTCACCCTACCATAAGGTAGAATATCGTGACTTTATGGATGAAAAATCAAATCAACTTTGTTTCGTTTGTCATGCAAATGATAAGTCTGTAAGTGGTTTGGTCTTTAGCAATATGCAATCAGAATATAAAAAAGGTGCAAAATCTTGCGTAGAATGTCATATGGGAGCAAAGAAAAAAGGTGTGGCTGCAACATTAAGAAACAAAGATGGAAAAAGGAAACAAAGAGAGATAAGAGCACATAGGTTTGAAGGTGCACATACTTCACATATGTGGAAAGACGCACTCTCTTGAAAGCTATCTATAAAAAAATCTAATCTGCTAAAAGAGCTTAAAAACCCTCAGCCACATAACATTCCAAGTGGCTTTGGTTCTCGAGAAATTCTTATTGAAGTTGTTTATAAAGACAAGGGTAAAGTGCTTTATACTAAAAATGTTTCTTTAACGAGAAAATATATAAGTAAAAGAAATAAAGCTACAATTCCACATTTAGCTGTAAAAGAATCTGTAGATATGAGTGTACCAGCACAAGGGAAGAAAATTGTAGAATTAGCCTTGTTTAAAGGGGCTACTTCAATAGAAGTGAGTGTATATTATCGTTTAGTGAATGATGAGGTGCAGAGTATTTTAAAACTCAAAGAAGCTATCTGGTCAGAGAAAAATCTAATAACTTCTGGGAGTTTGAAGTTAAACTAATTCCATTGTATATTATATACAGTACCTTGGGTAGTATCAAGGGATAGTTTACCATTAAGTTCATTCTCTACAAGTATATTAATAAGTTCTAAACCAAAAGTATCTCTTTGGAGTGTTGTGTCAAAACCTTTCCCGTTATCCGAAAAAATAAGTTTGTAGAGCTTATCTTCCTTTGAAAGGGATATGTTTATACGACCTTCATTCTTTTCAAAAGCATACTTAAGTGAGTTGGTTATTAACTCATTTAAAATAATTCCTATATAGATGGAATCATCAACATCTAAGTTTGTTTGTACATCTAGTTTTATCTCAATTTTGTTAGCTTTGAAACTAGTTTCTAGCCTTTGGATGAGTGTATTAAAGTACTCTTGTGTATTGAAATGAGAGACCATATCTTGTGTATAGAGCATTTCATGTGTAGCACTCATCGCCTGGATACTTCCCTCTACTTCTTTAAGTGAAGTACTTATATCTTTGTCTGTAAATTTTGCTAATTTTAGCTGATACATGGAGATGATGAACTGCATGTTATTTTTCACACGATTATGAAGCTCTTTTGTTAGAATCTTATTCGTTTGGACAGCTTTTTCTAAGTCTTTTGTAGTGTTAAGTTTATTCGCAAGTGCGATGGAGAAGAGTATCGCTTCACTGAGCACTGTAAACTCATAAAAGTATGGATATTGAGTAAGTATACTCCAGTAACCAAGTTGTAAATTTCCTAACATAATCCAACCAAAGAAGATAAGTGACCATCCTAAAACTAAGTATTTTGCATTTTTATCTCCTTTGTATAAGAGATAAAAACTAAGTAGGATGATATAAAATAATAAAATAAACATAGCATAAACAACCGCATTTATAGGATAAAAATCAGGTGATGTAAAAAGTATAAATAAGATACTTGTAGCTAAAAAAAGATTTAGAATAAAGTTTAACTTTTTGTATTTTTTGAGATTTAAAATTTTTTGTGTAAAAAGGGTAGTAAATATACTAATAAAACTAATATAATATATAGCAAAATAAGCGTCAAGTGCAAAGAACTCTACTGGAACTATATACATTCCCATACCAGTATAAGAAACATGATTCCAGGCACTAAAAGATAGATATAAAATATAGTAAAGATAAGTAATATCCTTTGTAAATAAAAATAAAAAAAAGTTATATAGAATTAACACAACTATAGAACCGAAGAAAAGGGCAAGAATAAGCTGATGCTTTATCTCTTTTTTGTAAAGTGTTTCTTTGTTTTGTAAATGTAGTTTAAAATACACAGCACAAGAGGTAGAAGCAAGTTTAAGGTAGTACTCTTTTGTTTCTTGTGTTTGAAGTGAGATGTTAAAGTAGTAGTTGAGTATATTTTCTTTTGCCCCTGTATAGTGAGACCATCCAGTTTCTTGTTTAGTATAGTTATCATCCTGTTTTGTATACAAAACTATAGTATCCAGCATGAGGTTTGAAATTTATAAAACTTTTTTTATCTCTAAATTAGTCCCATTTTTAATGCTAAATTTTAACCAAACAGCATCTGGAGAATAGCCTAAATGGATAAGTTCTTTGTTGTTTTGTTGAAAAAGAGAATTATTGTGTTGTATAAAGTTAAAGCTAGTTTTATTTTCTTTGTCTATATATATTTGTGTTTGTTTTAAAATATTAAAAGGTGGCGTTTCTTTTGTGAGGATGATACTATTTGCAGATAAGTTACATAGAACAATACTAAATACAATACTCAATATTTTTAAAACCATAAGTAGCATTATATACTAAATTTACAAAAGTCTACAAAATGTAATGTGAAATATAACATTAGCTAGGTATATTAAGATATGCGATTAAATATACTGATAATAGAAGATGAAAGTGTTGTTGCCTTACACATTAAAAAAATAGTTTTTAGCCTTGGACATAGTATTATAAAGATTGTAAAAAATAATACTGATGCCTTAACTATAGCAAAAGAGCATAACATCGATTTAGTGATTTCTGATATAAATATTGATGGTGAAGTTGATGGGATTTCTTGTTGCAGGATACTCCAACACTTATATAACCTAGATGTTTTATTTATTACTGCCTATAGAGATATAGCAACACTTGAAAAAGCTTATAAAATAGATTTTATAGGTTACTTGGTAAAACCATTTCGAGAAGATGAACTAGAAACTATGATAAATTTAATTATGCTAAAGTGTAAAAATATAAAAAACAACAATATACTAACATTGTGTAGTAGATATACATACAAAGAAGAAACAAACGAACTCCTTAACAAAGGCTCTTTAGTAGGGTTAACAAACAAAGAAGCTACATTTTTACGTCTACTTATAACATCTAAAGATTCTATACTTCTTTATGACACTATAGATAACATTATACCTTATGTAGTGGACGGTGATGATATATTTTTGAAAAATATCATCCCAAGTAGAAAATTACATAAAAAATATGAAGGATAAGTTATGAAATACACCCAAGAAGAATTAGAAATACTAGAAGTTATGGAAAATGGCACTGCCCAAAAAGTTGAATTTAATAACGATGAGATAGTGAAAATGGCATCTCAAACATTAGACTATCTCAATGAGAAGAAACAAATAAGTATAAACTTAAAGCGTTCAGAATTAGACTTTATAAAACAAAGAGCAAATGATATAGGTATATCTTATCAAAACATCATACAAGCCTTGGTTCATAACTATTCTACAAATAAATTAAAATTACATATTTAAGTGAGTACTATTTCTCAGCTGTTTAAGGGTTCTAGAGGTAGGGAGACAAGGGAAATAAATCCCTTGACTATGCTAATTTAGCATAGGTGCAAAAATGCACATAAGAACTATTACTACAAGTATCTTACTCATGAAATCTCCCTTAGTTTGTCTAGGAGGGCAAAAAAAAAGGTCGAAAGGTAATTAATCCTCCGACCTTAAAAAGCTTTTTACCGCTCCATTAACAAACTAAGTTACTTGTAGTAGTTGAAATTATATCAAAACAAAATCAATAAAACAAATTTTCATTTTAAAAACTCACAAATCTATACATCTAAAAGTTGAGATATTTTTAGAAGCTAAATTATGTTAAAATTACCAAATAATAAATTATGAGGATTTAGAATGACTTTAGCAACAATTACAATTACAATGATAGTATTTGTTGGAGCAATGATTTATGGTGCTTTAGAAATTTCAAAAGCACCAAGTTCTTAGTTTAGTAAACTTTGATTAGCGAATCGAAATAGACTAATTTTTAAGAATCTATAATTTTTTTATGTATAATATATTTGACATAATTACTATATATTAGTATAATGAATAATATATTATACATAAAAGGCTTTTCTTGGATTTTAAAGAGTTTGGAAGTATTTTAGCAACTTTACGAAAAAAACAAAATATTTCTCAAAGTACATTAGCAAATGATCTCGGTATTTCTAGGGCTACTATTAGTTCACTTGAAAATGCTAGGGGTGTAGATGTTGGGCTTAAAAAAGTTTTGCAGATACTTGATTATTTAGGATATGAGTTAGCATTAAAAGAGAAGTCACAATTTCCAAGCTTTGAGGAGTTGAGGGATGGAAAATAGATTAAGTGTTAAGGTAAATAGTAAATTAGTTGGAAAACTCTTCAAAGAAAATAGTGAATTTATTTACTCTTACGATACACAAGACAAAAATGACTTTATATCTTTAACGATGCAAGTTCGAGTAAAAGATTTTTTAAGTCATCATCTTCATCCAGTGTTTGAGATGCACTTACCCGAAGGTTATCTTCTTTCCATAATAAAAAAACATTTTTCAAAAATTGCAAAAACAGATGATTTTGGATTGTTAAAACTGATGTCTAAAAATATTCACGGTCGGGTAAGTTATGAGCAAAAGAGTATTGAAAATCAAAACTTTTTAAATCTTGATGATATATTAAAACCGAAATCTGATAAGTTATTTGATGAGTTAGTCTCGAAGTTTGCATTAAACTCTGTCCTAAGTGGAGTACAACCAAAAGTTTTAGCAAGTATCCAAGATAAAGCCACTTTACAGCTACAAGAGTACATAGTAAAATCATGGGGAGATGAATATCCACAACTTGCTTTAAACGAATACTACTGTATGAAAATAGCTCAGTATTCTGGTGTGATAGTTCCTGAGTTTTATATTTCAAATGATGATAGATTATTTGTTATGAAAAGATTTGATATTTTAGATAATGGTATGAAATTAGGTTTTGAAGATATGTGTGTTTTACAAATAAAACAAAGAGATGATAAATATGAAGGTACAAATGAGCAAATTGTAAAAACAATCAAGACTTTTGTTTCTGCAAAAAACAAAAAATCTTCTTTAAAACAATTTTTTAAAATCCTTGTAATAAATAATCTTGTAAAAAATGGTGATGCCCATCTTAAAAATTTCGGACTTATTTATGAGGACATTAATAATATTAGGTTAGCTCCAGCATATGACATTGTATGCACCACCATTTATATTAAAAATGATGTACCAGCACTTCATATGCTTGGAAGTAAAAAATGGTGGGATAGAAAATACATGATACGGTTCGGTATTGAAGTTTGTGAGTTTTCGAACAAGGATACTCATATATTTTATGATGAATGTTTATTGGGATTAGAGAAGGCAATCTTTGATATAAAAAATAGACTTAAGCACGAAAAAAATCAAGAAAAAATGAGACTACTACATGGGCTTTTAGAAGTCTTTAGTACCTAATCCCAGTAGCAGTTCTGATTTTCTCTATCATTGGAGCTACGATGTCACTTGCTTTTTTTGCACCCATAGCTAAAATTTCTCTTACTTCATTTTGGTTGTTCATATAGTATTCACGTTTTTCTCTGTACTCACGAAAATATTCCCACATAACTTCACCCAGATAAATTTTAAAGTGACCGTGGCCTTCTCCACCCTTTGTATACCTATTTTGTAGAGCTTTTAAGTTATCGCCCTCTAAAAATAGTTTAGCCATATTGTATACATTACAGTTAAGAAACTCTTTAGGCTCCTCCATCGCTATATTCTCAGTAACAATTTTTTTAATCGTTTTAAGTTGTTTTTTTTCTTCACCAAAAATATTTACAGTATTGCCATAAGACTTAGACATTTTTTGTCCGTCAATTCCGGGAACAGTTGCTACTTCTTCTTGGATTTTAAATTCTGGAATCTTAAGTACATCTCCGTAGGCATTGTTAAATTTAATCGCTATATCTCGTGCAATTTCGACATGTTGGATTTGGTCTTTTCCAACAGGAACAATATCTGGTGAGTAAAGTAAAATATCTGCTGCCATTAAAACAGGGTAAGAAAAAAGAGAATGATTAGCAGCTATGCCTTTTGCTGTTTTATCCTTATAGCTATGTGCTCTCTCAAGTAGTCCCATAGGTGTAAATGAAGATAAAGTCCAGTAAAGTTCAAGGACATCTTTAGAATCAGATTGAACCCAAAATGTAGATTTTTCAGGGTCGATTCCAAGTGCTAAAAAGTCTGTTGCTGTTTGCATAGTTAAGTTTGCTAATTTTTCACCACCATTTCCACTTGTCATAGCATGGTAGTTTGCAACAAAGGCAAAGGTATCAGATGTTTTTTGAGCTTCAACCATTTGTTTGATAGAACCAAAGTAGTTACCAATGTGCAAGTCACCTGATGGCTGAATTCCTGTTAAAAGTCGCATAGAAAATCCTAGAGCTTATAATTTTTGAAATTATAACCAAATGTAAACAATTTTTCGTTATCATATATGTATAAGAAGAGAAAAATCTCCTCTTAAAAAGGATATATTATGAACGTACAGATTCGAACAAAAGATGTAAACCTTAACGCGCACACTAAAGCGCACATAGAAGCTGCAATAGAAGCTTTTAAAAAATTTCAATTAGATATCACGACTGTTAATACAAGTATTGTTGCTGAGAAAAAAGGTATTTCAATAGAATTTGATATTCATATCGCTCACGCTCAACCTGTAGTAATTAATCAAAGTGATGATAATTTAGATGCTGCAATAGATATTGCGATAGATAGAGCTAGTAAAGCACTTCGTCGTCTTCACACAAAAGTAGTTGAAAAACATGCCACTTCAGTAAAAGACTTAGAAGTTTTAGACGCATAATATATGTATAATTGGATACTTTGGTTTCATATAATATCGTTTATCTCTTGGTTTGCGGTATTATTTTATCTCCCACGGCTCTTTGTTTATCATGCTGAAAATATTGATAATAAAGGTTTTGTAGAAGTAGTGAAAATTCAAGAGAGGAAGCTTTTTAAATACATTGGTGTTCCTTCAATGTGGGCAACAATTTTTAGTGGGGCTTATTTAAGTTACGAGATAGGATTATCTGGTAATGGATGGCTACACACGAAAATATTTCTAGTTGTTCTTTTAGTAATTTACTTTTTTTCAATGGATAAGTATAGAAAAGATTTTTTAGAAGATAGATGCGAAAAAAGTGGAAAGTTTTTTAGAATGTATAATGAAGTTCCAACAATTTTAATGTTATTTATTGTTGGAATGGTTGTAATGAAGCCTTTTTAAAAGGTTTTATTATTTCTCCCCTTTCTTTTTAGCCTTAAACAGCAAAGGTGTCCCTGTAAAATTAAATGCTTCACGAAGTTTATTTGTTAGGTATCTTCTATATGTAAAGTGAAGACCACTAGGTTTATTCATTACAATTGCAATCTTTGGTGGTCGTGTTTCATACTGTGTTGCATAGTAGATTCTTATTACTTGCCCACGCATAGATGGAAGTTGGTGTCTTCTCATTGCTTTTTCCATCGCTTCATTAAGTCGTGAAGTAGAAATTCTTTGTGAGTAGTTTTCATTAATTTCTAAGATTAAGTCATGAAGTTTATCAACTCTTTGGTGCGTTAAAGCAGATAGAGTGATAATAGGCGCATAGGCTAAAAATTTAAATCTATCACGAATATCTAAAATGATTTTATCATGCTCTTCACGTTTAGAAATATCCCACTTGTTTAATACGATGATACAACCAAGGCGGTTACTATCAACAAGACCCGCTATCTTTTCATCAAGATCCATAAATGGCTCACTTGCATCTAAAACAACAAGCGCCATATTTGAGTTTTCAAGCATCTCTGTTGTTCGCATTAGAGCGTATTTCTCGATTCCTACAATTTTACCACGACGACGTAAACCTGCTGTATCAACAAAGGTAAGTTGCTTATCTTTGTAGTCAATAGTTTCATCGATAGGGTCGATGGTAGTTCCAGCAACAGCACTCACAACACAGCGTTCTTCACCAAGGAGTGCGTTAAGAAGTGATGACTTTCCAACATTTGTACGACCGATAATCGCAATTTTGATATGGTTTATATCATCTTCATCAAACTCTTTCATTTTATCATTTTGACCAAAGATTGTGTCATCAATAGTCTCACCATCCATCTCATCATCATCCCAATATGTGAAGCCATCATCTTCTTCATCGTACTCTGCTACATTTGCAAAGAAGTCTTCATCTGAAGTTTCAGGCTCAATGATGTTAATCCCATTATCTTCCTCTTCTATCTCTTCTATCTCTTCTTTTATAATGTCAGAATCTGGAACCTTTGATGCAATCCACTCAAGTAGTTCTACAGTATTTCTATTATGTGCAACTGAGATTCCAAAAATAGCATCTGTTCCAAACTCGTAATATTCCCAAAGCTTTTCTTTCATTTTGTCGTTGTCAATTTTGTTAACAACTAAAGCCATATCTTTACCCATAGCTTGCAGTTCGTAAAAAAGTTTCTTATCTTCTTCCTCTGGCAAACCTTTACCATCAACCATGTATAAAATGATGTCAGCTTTATATGCTGCTTTTAATGACATCTCTTTTATTTTGTCAAAAAGTTCACACCCTTTGTCTAGTCCACCGGTATCTAAAAGTTGTACTTCTTTGTTCATAATGACTGTAGTTCTTCTTTTAACATCTCTAGTAGTTCCAGCTTGCTCAGACGTAATAGCATCTCTTTTTTTTACTAAACGATTAAAGAGTGAAGACTTTCCAACATTTGGACGACCGATAATAGCGATTTTTTTCATGAGTGACCTTATATAAATGATAATGTAATATTATTGCAATTATAGCTAAATAAAAATTATTGAAGATTATAGTGCTATACTTGCATTATGAAATATTATACGTATGAAAATTTTAAAAATGATACAAATACTTTAATTGAACAAGTAAAAGACTTTGAGCCTGAAGCGATTATCGGTATAGCAAGAGGTGGATTGACCCTAGCACATGTAATGGCTGAAGGTTTAAACATTAGAAGTGTGCAATCAATTCGGACAGAACTTTATGATGGAACTGATAAGAGAGATGCTATCTCTGTTTTTGGAGAATGTAAATTTGAAAATGTAAAAAGAGTTTTAGTAGTTGATGATATAGCGGATACAGGAGAAACCCTTTCTGCAGTTATGAAAATTCTAACATATGGAAACACGCAAATAGAATTTAAAGCATGTACACTTTTTTATAAAAGACGTTCAGAATGCGAGCCTCATTATTGGTTAAATGAAACCACAGAGTGGATAGAATTTTTTTGGGAAACAGACTTCAAGGTGAATTGAGCTTGCTCAAGAGAGGGTAGTCTGGGCTGTAAGAGTTAAAACTACTTGTGACCCTCATGCGCTATTCCAAAGTCAGTATCGTAAATATAAGCAGCAATCTCTTCTAATGTACTTAACTCAAAAGCTAATTCTGGCATTAACTCATATTTTTTAATGGATGCTTTCATGATAGATGTTTCCTCTTTAGGATGCAAGAGCCATGTTGACATATAGTTTACAAAATCTTTTTTTAAAGGAAATGCTCTAAGGTAATGTTCTTTAAACTTTTGTACTGATGGAGCTGAAATAGCTTTAGTTTCATGATGGCAGGTAACACAATTACCATGAAAAAGTAAGGCTCTCATATCTCCCCCATACAAAGAAGTTATAAAAAGAAAGAATAGAGATAAAGATTTCAAATTATTTCCTTTTTTCTTTTATCATCTCATAGGCTTGATTAATCTCTTGTGTTTTTGCTGTTGCTTCTTGCATATACACTTCACTTTTTCCTTGTGATTTGATAATGTCAGGGTGAAACTCTCGCACAAGTTTTCTATATGCTTTTTTGATTACTTTAATATCATCACTCTCATTTACACCCAACAGAGCGTAAGCATCAGAAATATTTGCTTTTGGTGTAACATTTTTCATCATTTTTTCAAACTGATCAAAAACAGCGTGGTAGGAATCAGGATTAAAGTTAAAAGCTTCAGCAATAGTTTGAAGCATATCTTCTTCACTCTCACTTACTTCACCATCTACAAATGCTAGTTGGATTAAAAAGCCCATAAATTGTTGTTGCTTTTGTTGGTCTCTTCTAATAGCATGACCTAAGTCTTGAGCAACTGCTTCAAGGTTTTGAGGCATCTCTTTTTGCTCATTAAATATATCTTTTAAAATTTGTTTTGTTTTCTCAGGCTCTGGAAATACAGCAGAAATATCATCAAACATGATTCCAATAAGCTCAGCTTCGAGTGCATCAATCTTTCCATCAGCCTTAGCAACTTTAGCAACAAGTGCTACAAACATTCCAAGTTCACTGTTACCTATAGATTCTTTTGTAACAGTCATATTTTTGAATGCTTCTTGTGAATACTCGCTAGAATAAGATGAATAGCTTTTAAATATATAATAAAAAACAGCCCCTATAATTGCCAATATAATTATATTTCCCATGATAAAACCTTATATTTTTTGAAATTATACTAGAATTCCGTATATGGAACAAATTAAAAAACTAAACAAAGGTGTTCAGTATATGCTGATAGCCTCTTTTACTTTCGCGATAATGGGCGCTTTCGCAAAGTTGTCGAGTGAGTATATGTCTTCGCTTGAAGTTGTATTCTTTAGAAATGTGGCTGGAGTTATTATCATTGGTTTCGCTATTTGGAGAAAGCCATTAGTAAACAAAGGTGGAAAGCCTTGGCTTTTGTTTTTTCGTGGTTTTATGGGCTTTTTAGCAGTGCTTGCTTTTTTTTATAATATCGCACATATCTCACTTGGTGATGCAATGACTTTTTCAAAAACATCTCCTATTTTTACAGCGATATTTGCTTGGCTTTTTTTGCATGAAAAGCTCTCTCTTAAAACATGGGGAGCTATAGGATTTGGTTTTGTTGGAATCTTATTTATAACACAACCAAGTGGATTTGGATTTTCAAAGTATGACTTACTTGGAATTTTTTCTGGAATCGGAGCTGCTTTAGCATATACATCTATACGCGAATTAAAAAATTATTATGATACGCGTTCTATTGTGCTTTCTTTTATGGGAATTGGAACTATAGGACCAATAATATTGTTTATAGTGTCTTCATATATTTATATTCCCCAACTTGATTTCTTGTTAGGTGAGTTTGTAATTCCTCAAGGAATAGTTTGGTTTTATGTTTTAGGAATGGGAATTTTTGCGACCATATCCCAACTTCTTATGACTAAGGCATACAGTGAGACAAAGGCTGGAATTGTAGGAGCTGTAAGTTATACAAATATCATTTTTTCCATAGCCGTAGGAGTCTTTCTCGGTGATTCTTTACCTACTATGCTTACAACGATTGGGATTGTACTTATTATCTTTACAGGAATTATGGTTGCTAGGGCTAAGTAGTACTTAATTCCATTATGATATAATCATTTTCTATTTTTGTACCCCACTTAGGCTTAAGCCACAGGGTATCGGCATTTAGTAGATCGGAAGAGCGT
>JAFLJZ010000161.1 GCA_022712775.1 Sulfurimonas sp. | reverse complement strand
GCTCTTCCGATCTCATCGTATCAAAGATTGCCATACCTGAAGTTACAACACCACCAGGAGAATTGATATAAAAGAAAATATCTTTTTCTGGATCTTCAGCTTCGAGAAATAAAAATTGAGCAACTATAGTTGAAGCTACTTGGTCATTAACTTCACCACTAAGCATTACGATTCTGTCTTTAAGTAAACGAGAGTAAATATCATACGATCTCTCACCTCGTCCTGTTTTTTCAACCACATAAGGAATATAACTCATTACTTACGCCTCTTTCATCTTTGAGTTTAAAATTGTACTTAATACTCTATCTTCTACCATTGACATTTGAATCGCTGGTAAGTAGCCTGCATCTTTGTAATGCTCATATGCTTTTTTAGGATCTTGACCAGTTTGCATTGCTTCATAATAAATAGTTTGCATAACTTCTTGTTCTTCGATTTTGATATTTTCAGCCATTGCTAAACTATCAATAATAAAAGTAGCTCTTACGCTTTTTTCAGCATCAGTTCTAAAAGTTTCTCGAAGTGTAGTTAATTTATCTGCATTTTCACGAAGTTCTTTGATTTCATCTTCACTCATTGATGAAGCTGATTTATTTAATGCCATATCAATCTCTTGCTCAACAACAAATTCTGGCAAATCAAAATCAAAACCAGTTACTAGATTCTCTAGTAACGCTGGTTTTAGTTCATCATTATAAAGTTTACCAAGTTGCTCATTTTCTATCATCGTTTTTACTTGTGTTTTAAGTGCTTCTACTGACATATCATCTTGACCTGGAAGCATTTTTGCAGCTAATTCTTCGTTAATTTCTATATCTTCTTTTACTTGTACCTTTTTGACATTAACTTTGAACGCAGCATCTTTACCAGCTAGCTCTCCACCGTAGTTATCAGGAAAAGTTACGTTTATAACTACTTCTTCATCACGTTTTACACCAACAAGTTGATCTTCAAAACCTGGAACAAATTGATTAGAACCTAAAAGAAGTGCGAAATCCTCTCCTTTTCCACCATCAAAAACTTTTCCATCTATTGAACCTTCAAAGTCGATTACAGCAGTATCTCCAAGTTTCATTTTACGGTTTCTTTTGATATCTACAAGCTCTGCACTACCTTGTGCTAATTCTATGATTTTTTCATCAATATCTTTATCTTTAACTACGGGTTTCTTAAATGGTTTTGCCATTGAAGCATAATCACCTAAGTCTATTTCAGGTCTCATAGCAACTTTAACTGTCACTTCAATTTTATCATCACTCTTATCAAACTTAGCAATATTTGGTTCACCAATTAATGACTCATTTGCAATATTTAATTCTTCTAAACCTTTAGAAAGTACATCACGAAGTGCTTCAGCTTCTGCATCTTCTACTAGTTTTTTACCATATTGTTTTTTAATCATTGCTACAGGTGCTTTACCTTTACGAAAACCTTGAATATTTGTTGTACGTGCTAATTGTTTAGCGATTTTTTCAACATTTTTATTTACCTCATCCATTGAGATAGTAGCTGAAATCTCAGCATTTGCACCATTAATTTTGTTTGATTTGATTTCCATCAATTTCCTTTTTTTCTATCTAGTTATATACGACAATAACTATTATTTTGGCTAATATTATCTAAAACCTGCTTTTAATTAGCTTTTACATAAATGTGGTTTAAAATTTAGAACTAAAAGCCATACAACTGCCACATTTATCATCATATCTGCAAAGTTAAATACCGCAAAATTAAACCCACAATGCCAGTACACCATATCAACAACACCACCATGAATAAACCTATCATAAATATTTGAAAATGCTCCACCTAACAGTAAGCCCGCAGGTATTGCATAACAAAGTTGTTTCAGATAAAAAATATATCCAAGAACTCCAAATACCATCACTAATTGAATATATTTTAACCATTCGTCCAAAAATTCTAGCATGGAAAATGCAACACCACGATTGTAAACTAAAATCAAATCTATACAATCTGAGTAATAACGAAATCCATCTACAAAAAGCATTTTTATATTTTGATCTATT
This sequence comes from Sulfurimonas sp., assembly GCA_022712775.1. The sequence continues at coordinate 3,303 of JAFLJZ010000161.1, read as the reverse complement.
ATAAAGATTCCAACTAAGGTGAAAAAAAGCATTGCACTTAGGCGAAGCGCATGATTAGGCATTTAACTCTTTTTCAAAAAATGCAACTATCACATCCATTTGCTTATTCATCTCTTTAGAATCTTGTGCTTCAAGTAATACTCGCAATTTATTTTCAGTGCCCGAATAACGTATAAGATGTCTAATATTTTTAGAATCAAGAATTTTTAGTTGAACTTCTAGCCCACCTATCATATCAAGTGGTTTTTTTTCTTTTATATTTATATTTACAAGTTTTTGCGGGTAAAGACTAAAAGGTCGAAGAACCTCTGACGCCTTTTTCCCTGATTTAATAATAAGTGATAAAGTTTGAAGTGCTGAGACAAGACCATCTCCTGTTTTTGCAAAATCATGGATGATAACATGTCCACTTTGCTCACCGCCAAAGTTTATTCCTTCTTTTTTCATAATTTCTAAAACATTTTTATCGCCAACAGCCGAGCGGAATAATTTTAAACCTTGCGATTGCATATAATCTTCTAAGCCTTGATTACTCATAACCGTTGCCACGATTCCAGCACCCTTTAAAGTACCAATCTCATTAAGATGTGCGCCTAAGGCACCTAAAAGTTGGTCACCATCAACAATTTCACCTTTTTCATCAACAACCACAAGTCTATCAGCATCTCCATCAAGTGCAATACCTAAGTCAGCACGCAGTTCTATAACACTTTTCTGCAAAGACTTTGTATGCAATGCACCACAATCTTCGTTAATGTTAAAACCATTTGGCTTATCATGTAAAACTATAACATCAGCTCCCAGTTCTTCTAAGACAGTAGGACCTACCTTATACCCAGCTCCATTTGCGGTATCTAAAACTATTCGCATTCCACTTAAAGAAATATCTCGTGGAAAAGAATTTTTAAGTTGTACAATATATCTTCCTATAACATCATCAATTCTTTTGGCTTTTCCTATACCCATACCAATAAGCTGGGCTTCCATAATTAAGTCATCATTCGCATAAATATTTTCAATCTCTTCTTCTACTTCATGAGAAAGTTTATTTCCATGTCCATCAAAAAACTTAATCCCATTATCTTCATAGGAATTATGCGACGCACTAATCATGATTCCAGCATCACAACGCATATTTTCTGTAATGAATGCTATTGCAGGAGTAGGCATTGGACCGATTTCAATTACATCGTATCCTATAGCTGTAAGTCCACTTACTATTGCGTTTTCAATCATGTAACCGCTTTTACGCGTATCTTTACCGATTAAAATCTTATTTGTAACTACATGTTTCTTGAAGTAAATTCCTGCAGCCATAGCTACACGCATTGCTACTTGAGCGCTTAGAAATGATCCTGCTTCACCTCGTACACCATCTGTTCCGAATAATTTCATATAAAAATCCATTTATTTAATTGTATGCATTCTAACATAAATAAAGAAATTAGTATTTTATACCTTCTTTAACGTAACTTTAATTCTATTTAAGCTATTATTTCGAACTTAATTTATAAAAAGAAGGACTAAACATGGCAAATCATAAGTCATCTATTAAGAGAATTCGTCAAACGATCGTTCGTACTGAACGTAATCGTTTTTACAGAACTCGTCTTAAAAACATCGTAAAAGACGTTCGTACTGCAATCGATGCAGGGAACAAAGAAGAAGCAACTGCTGCATTTAAAGTAGCTAACCAACAAATTCATAAATTTGTAAGCAAAGGTATTCTTAAAAAAGAAACTGCTGCTAGAAAAGTAAGCCGCTTACACAGAGCTGTTAACGCAATATAACGCTAACAGTACTAAAGGTAATTAAATGCTAGCAGATAAACTCACACCGTTTATCACCCGCTATAATGAACTCGGCGACTTGCTGAGTTCACCTGATATAACTTCTGACATCAAGCGTATGACAGACCTCTCAAGAGAACAATCAAATCTTTTACCAATTGTTGAAAAAGCCAAAGAATATCAAGCTTTAATCGCAGATATTGCAGATACAAAAGAGATGCTTTCTGACGCTGAAATGGGCGATATGGCAAAAGAAGAGCTTAAAGAGTTAGAACCACGAAAACCAGAGATAGAAGAAGAGATTAAAACGCTTCTTCTGCCAAAAGATCCAAATGATGATAGAAATATCATCGTGGAACTTCGTGCTGGTGCTGGTGGTGATGAGGCTGCGATTTTTGTTGGAGATTTATTTGATGCATATACTCGTTATGCAGATCTGCGTGGTTGGAAAATCGAGATTATCTCTACTTCACCATCAGATTCTGGTGGATACAAAGAGGTAACCGCACTTATCAAAGGTGAACAGGTTTATAGTCGGTTGAAATATGAGGGAGGAACACATAGAGTTCAACGTGTTCCAGCAACAGAATCTCAAGGACGTGTTCATACATCAGCAATAACAGTCGCAGTAATGCCTGAAGTTGATGATGTTGAAGTCGTTATTGAAGATAAAGATTTAAAAATAGACGTTATGCGTTCATCTGGTTGTGGTGGTCAATCGGTAAATACAACCGATTCAGCTGTAAGAATTACACACTTACCAACTGGATTAGTTGTAACCAATCAAGATCAAAAATCACAACATAAAAACCGTGAAAAAGCAATGAAGGTTCTTAAAGCAAGACTTTATGACTTAGAAATGCATGCGCAACAGTCTGAAAATGCAGCAGAACGTGCGGCACAAGTAGGAACCGGAGATAGATCTGGACGTATTCGTACGTACAACTATCCTCAAAATCGTATGAGTGATCACAGAATCAATCTTACACTATACCGTTTGAATGAGATAATGAGTGCGGGGCTTCTTGATGAAGTTGTTGAACCACTTATTACAGATCATCAAGCGAAAATTGTTGAGGCTGCAGGGCTTTAAAAGCTACTAACTAACACTTTTTGTGTTCCACTCGTTCCCAAGTTTTACTTGGGAATGCCTACCTGTATATGTCCCAGTTTGTTATAAAAGTATTTTTCACTGCACCCTTAAAAGTAATCGTTCTCTCATTCATTCCAAGATATAAAGTTTCCCCACTTCTAGGGTATACCTCAATAGAATCATGCACTAAACCTTCTTGTAAAGCTCTATAATAACACGCGGCCATTCCAGTGCCACAAGCCAATGTTTCATCTTCAACACCACGCTCATAGGTACGAACTTTAAGATTTTTTCCATCTACAAAAGCTATGTTTACATTTGCGTTATATTTTTGTCGCAACTCTCTTGCTTGGGCTATATCAAACGCGTTAATATTATCTGCAATATGAACAATATGAGGAACACCAGTATCTATTTTCC
>JAFLJZ010000160.1 GCA_022712775.1 Sulfurimonas sp. | reverse complement strand
CCTGCGGCGTCAAACTTAAAGTCCCCTGCCCGAGTGTACTTATAAGTGTTCCCTCCATCTGGCGAGATTATAAAAAAACCATCCCCTTGAATTGCAACATCTGTATTTTTATCTGTATTTTGAATAGAACCTTGTGAAAAAATTCTCGTAGTTGAGCTCACGGTAGAACCAAGACCAACCTGTACTGGATTTTTACCACCTAAAGCGCCTTGAGGAGCGGTAGCGATAGAACTTGTCTGAGCTAATAGATCTGAGAAGTTCGCACGAGAGTACTTAAAACCCGTTGTGTTTACATTTGCAATGTTATTTGATTCTACATCCATTGCAATTTGGTGAGACTGTAGTCCGGAAATTCCGGCGTAAAGTGATTTTAACATTTTAAATCCTTTAATTCTTTAATTCTTATCTTACTAAAGATAGATTATGTAAAGGATTTAAAGCATAAAACGTTCCAACTTTTAAGCATCCATATCTAAGGCTTTTTGCATCATCTCATCAGCCGTTGTAATTGACTTTGAATTTGCGTCGTAAGAGCGTTGAAGAATAATTAGCTCCGTTAAACCATAAGTCATATCTACATTTGAAGTTTCAAGTTTATAATTTGTGATGTCAACTCCTGTAACATTTTGACCATTTTCATCTTGATAAAAGATTGGCTGACCACTATTGGATGATTCTGCAAAACGCGAACCATTTAATCTATCTAAACCTTGATCATTTGGAAAATGATAAACAGCAACCTTTCCAACGCTGCTCTGCCTACCATTGGTAAAGATAGCAATTACCTCACCATTTTTATTGATTTCATAACCAGCCAAATCACCAGCTATAGTACCATTAGCACTTGAAGAAGATGAAATATCTAGATTAGATATCGAGACAACTCCAGTAAAATTAGAGCCCAAATCAATAGCTACCTGCGTTCCATTATTATCAATTGTAGATAAAGTGCTAGAGACAAGCGATCCAGATTCATCAAAGCTTACAATTCCTGTTTGCGTATCATAAATACTCAGCCCATCTAAAGATTGCGTCGTTGCGACAACGTTCCACTGCGTTCCGGGAGGATTCTGTGTTGGCGCAAGCGTGTATTCTAATTTTAGTTCATTGTTGTTACTCTGAGAATCTACAACTCCCGCACTCATTGTACGCACATCGCTTGTAGTTCCTATATTACCACTAAAAGTGGCAACGGTAGTTGGTTCTACTGGATAAGTTAAGCTTTGTGGGAAACTTAGTTCTTCTTGAGTCTCTACGTCACCAAGAGGAATGCTATCTAACGTGCTCGTAAGGACATCTCCATTAATATTGCCACCCATCGTTCCAAGTACGTGATAACCATCTACAGTAACAAGATCATTATTACTATCAAAAGTAAAAGAGCCATCACGAGTATATATTTGGTCATCGCCTTCTTGAATACCAAACCAACCATCACCCAAGAGTGCTAAATCCGTACTTCTATCCGTTAAACTGAACGAACCTAAAGTCTCCATCATAGGAGTAGCCTGTAGAATACTTCCAGTTCCTATCGTGTTGCTAGAGCTCGTATTTGCGGTTACAAGAGCTTCTTCAAACAAAGATGAAAACTCATAAGTATATCCGCGATACCCTACAGTACTTGTATTTGCAAGATTATCAGATATGATATCAATACCGTAGGAACTTGTTTGCATCCCATTGAGTCCTGTGTAAAATGCCTGTATCATAATAAGACCCTAGTATATCTCGACAACGTTCTCTAATGGAACGTACCCAGAACCAACTTTTACGTATGTTGTTCCTGCATCAAACTTAATCGATTCAATAGGATACGTTCCGACTCTTGTCGTTAAACTCTCCCCTTCGGCGTTTGTATACGAAGCTGTTGCGTAGTAGATACCTTCATCAACAAGGTTACCTGCCGTATCCGTACCATCCCATGTATACGTATAATTGCCCGCTTCTCCTTCTTCTGCCGTAATTGTCTGAAGAATATTACCGTTAGAATCAAGAATCTCTACGTTTCCACTAACTATGTCTGATGGAAAATACATCTCAAAGCTTGAATCTAGACCCTCTGTGTAACTAATCGCATTACTTCCAAGATCCGCTGTTTTACCAATAGCTGAAATTGCAGAAAAATCACTAGAAGCCTTCATAGCCAGAGCTAATTCTTCTAAGGCTACATTTGTTTTATCCGTCGCTTCTAAAGATGCCAATTGTGCAGTTTGAGTTAAAATCTGTTCAGTATCCGTTGGCTCAGTTGGGTCTTGATTTTGTAATTCCACTAAGAGAAGCGTCATAAAATCATCAGTACTTAAAGTCGTTTTATCTTCTACGAGCTCTGCTGTAGTTGTATACTCTCCATAGACTGAACTATCTAATCCTATTGAGTTAATTGCCATAATATATCCTTTATGCGTAGTTAGGAACTACGATTTCTAGAGAGTTTAAAATCTCTTCATTTTGTTCTTGGGAGTCAAAATAGTTATACTCTTCGTCAGCTTTTTGCTCGTTTTGACGATGCTGTTGCTGCTGCCTAGTATTCTGTTCACTATTTTGTTCACTGTTGTTAAAGTTTAAGGAAGCATTTTGTATTCCATTATTCGTCAATTGTGTTTTTAACTCATTTGCATTCATGGCTAAAGTGTTGATAGCTACGCTATTTGAGCTAATACTTATATGAAGATTTTTTCCACGCTGAACAATAGTTACATCAACTTCACCCATTTTTTGAGGATTTAATTGGACTTTTACTCTCGTAAATGGAGATTTATAATCTTCTATAGCCGTTTTTACATCTTGTGAAAGATATTTAACCATTTGCTTAGCTTCATTGAGCTTCACTTCAAAACTATCTGCTTTATGTGTAGTAAGTCCATCAAGTTTTGATGTAGATTCATCTGCACCACCATGAAGTAACTGCTCAAGAGATTTACTTACTTCAGATGTAGCTGTTGGAGCAATCACCCTTGCCGTTGCTACTGAAAAATCAGCCGTTGTATTTCCAAGAGCTTGGGAAGGTTTTTCTCCACGAAGCAATAATTTTAATGTTTCATCAGCTTTTGATTTAGGTGTTTTTTCCTCTACCTTAAACTGTTTTGTTTGTACTATTTGTTCTGTTGTTAACTCAGTTTTTTCAGTTGCTTTAAAAAGTGGAGTAGCCTTAACCTCTTTGATTATATCGATGCGTTTGTCATCAAGTCTAACATTCTCTTTTATCACTTCTTTTGTCGTTTCTTTTAAGTTAACTTTTTCGGCTACTTCCATTTGTGACTGTGTTTTAGTAGTATCCATCTTTGGTGTTTTAGCTTTTATATCTACAATATCGGGAGTATCTACTTCAGCCTTAGGTGTTTCTTTTGATATTTTTTGTACTTTTTCACCTACAGCTTCAGCAGCAGATTGTTCTGTATTTCGTTCAACTACTTTTCCTACAGCTAAAGCCTTAGGAGTAGCCCGTACTTCTTCTAGAGTGATTTTACTCATATCTATACCAAAGCTTTTAGCCATATCTGCTAAACCTTTTAATGTTTTTGGTAAATCTTTTACCTGTTTCATTTTAAAGTCATCGCTATTGATTATTTTTTGTTTTAAAAATTGTTTTGCATCATTAATTAAAGTTTTAAGCTCACCAACACTAAGTTTTTCAGTTACCGTTGGGTTAAACTCTAAAACTGCTATCTTTTCTTTTAAAGAAGTTACGCTAACAGCCTTGTCATCTTGTTTTAATAACGATAACAGTGTTTCTTTACTTGTAGCTAACTTTACATCTTTAGTTTCCTCTTTCGTGGCACCTAGAGATACTATAAAGGATCCATTTTGAATTCCTTTTTCGCCTTTAGAATCTTTTGCACCTCGTAAGAGTTCTGAAAAAGATAATGTTGATTCCTCTTTTGCTTCCTTGCCAATAGCTAAACCAATAGGTGATGATGCTCTTGATTCTGCTTTTACATCTAATGAAATCATCTCTTGCTCCTATTTTTACCCTAAAATTATTCGGGTTTTTAATAAATAAAGCATATAGTATTCCAATTATAAAAATTTGTTTATGATACAATATGAGCATGAGCTATTTAAGAAGATTTATTATTTTACTTTTGCCTTTGTCCCTATTCGCGATAAGCCCCTTTGAATCGCCAAAGGAAAGTAGCTTTGACCTTTCTGCTTTTGATACAAAGAAAAGTATAGAAAATATAGAGGCGATGAATAATAAAAAAGTGAAGTGTAGATATGTTTGTGATAAAAAGATATATAAAGAACAAAAGATAGCTGATGCTATCTCTTTTTATAAAAGAACGACTAAATAACCTTCGCGAATTTATCTAAACAGTGTAAATCGTCTTTATAAAAAACGCTTACACTATCTTGTAAATTTCCAAGTAAATCTTCTGGGTTTTCACCATCAGCTGGATAAGAAAGCATAAAAGAGTTTAAATATTTAGCAAAGGCTTCATCAAACATCTTTTTTACAATCTCTGCACCGTATTTATCTGTATACGGAAGAACAAAAAAGTAATTTTTTTCATAATTCACTATAGAATCAGAAGTTCTCAAAATATCTTTTAAAGAGTTATCAATAGCCTCTTGTTCTATTCCTTCTAGGTTACAATACAAAACTGTAAAGCTCTCAGCGCGATTTTCATCAAGCCTTTCAGCTATACCCATATTTAAAGCAAGAAGTTGTTTAAAATCTACAAAAGAAAAATGTATTCCAGCCATCTTAGACCTCTTTTATTTTAAGTTGTAGTCAGTATATCTAAAACTTATATAATAGCAAAAGCTTGTATCGCCTCTCGTGATTCTAATGGTGAGCCTGTAACTTCTTCGCCATCATAATCGATTGTGTAACTAGTATCTGCATTTGTTTTACAGTAGGTTAAAATAATTTTTGTAGCAAGATCTTTATCTTCATCACTTGCAGATTTGCTTAGCATTGCATGAGGCCCAGGGATACCTATTGTTTTGATATGATAATATTTTTCATTTTCTATATTTTGAAGATGCTCATTTTCTTCTTTATTTCTTCCTACAACAAGTTTTGCTTTATCACTAAGGCGAAGGTGACGACCAAATTTCATGATAGGAATATCTCTTACTTCAAAGGTATCATGTTTTACGATGTCAAACATTTTTTTAGAAAAATTCTCATCAGTTAAAAGACATCCACCACCCGGTGATTCAAAGTCTTCTAAACCAATCTCTTTTGCAAGCTGAAGTTGTCTCTCACGACTTCGCCCAGTAATGCCTTCTAACTTACTTCTATCTACCCAGCCTTTTTCTTCTGCTATAGTTGGAGCAAGTTTAAGAGCTGACATTGGACGAAGAAGTAAACCATCACAGTTACTCTCATTAAGAACAATCTGGAGTGCATCTTTATTTTGGCTCATTGGGCGTTGTCCCATAACCTCACCACTTAAAAGAAAAGATGCACCCTCATCTTCCATAATACGTTTTGCAACAGAAAACATTTTTGCATGGCAGTCTATACAAGGATTAAAGTTTTTTCCATATCCATGTTTTGGATCAAAAAGAACATCTTGTAGGTACTCACTTTGAATATCTACGATTCTAAATTCTGCACCTACTTGTTTACACATATTTTCCATGTGTTCGCGTCTGTCTTTTGTACTACCAAAACCTGTACTAATATTTATCGCTAAAACATCAATACCTTGGTCTATAATCATTTTCATTGCTAAGGTGGAATCGAGTCCACCACTAAAGAGTGCTATCGCTTTCATTGAATTTCCTTGTTGAGACACCAGAGTGCTTCGGATTATTCTCCGTAAGTCACCAGTTCACCTCGTTTTAATTTCGCAATTTTACCACGAAACTTACGAATATGAAAGGCTTTTTCTTCAAAGGGCATCTGCATCCGAAGATTCATCTTTTTTAATTCTCTTTCATAATGCTTTGTTAAAAAGATAAGAAGTTCTGCTTTTAGTGCTTCTTCATCAACAAGTACGTGAATACTATCATCTACTAGAATCGCCATAAGCTCTGGAGCATCCGTGTGTGATTGAAGAGCTAGATTAAATTCATGTGAATGAAAGAGTAAAAGGGAAGGATCTAAAACATCTAAAATCTGATTTATAAAATGTGGTTTTTCTATCACTGTTTTAACAAGTGAAAGTTCCCAAGCGTCTTTATGTGTATTTTTTTGTATAAGTGGTGCATTTTTGTTTTCATCTGATGAGCTAACTTTTAAAAGTGAAGGGCTCACACCAAGACCACCCAAACGAGAAGCTAAATACGTTTTATATTCTTCTTGGAGTAAAGGAGAAAGTGTTTTTAAATAACTAAGCCCATCACCCATACACGATTCTTTAGCCTTAGGGTCTCGTAAATCATACAAAGATAGAATCTCATCTAAAACAAACTCTATAAACGGCTTAGT
>JAFLJZ010000159.1 GCA_022712775.1 Sulfurimonas sp. | reverse complement strand
TAATTGCTTGTAGCAAAGATGCCTTATTTGTTTTGATTATCTCGTTAAATAGATTGAATTTCTTCATGTTTTCCTCATATATTTATAAAAATTTGTAACATTATAAAAGTTTTTGCTTTATTTTAGTATAATGCGACAAATTTTCTAGGCGATTAAGCCTAAAGTAATATTACTTACACAAGGAACACAAATGGCATTAAATGTTTATTATGACAAAGACACAAGTTTAGACCTTATCAAAAGCAAAAAAGTTGCAATGATTGGTTTTGGTTCTCAAGGACACGCACACGCAGAAAACTTAAGAGATTCTGGTGTTGATGTATGTGTTGGACTTCGTAAAGGTGGTTCTTCATGGGCTAAAGCTGAAGCTAAAGGCTTTAGTGTTCTTACAATTGCTGAAGCAACTGCTTGTGCTGATGTTGTAATGATTCTTCTTCCAGATGAAAATCAAGCTGAAATCTATGCAGAACAAATTGCTCCAAATCTAAAAGATGGTGCTACTATCGCATTTGGTCATGGTTTTAACATTCACTACGGTCGCGTTAATCCTGCTGCGAACATCAATGTTACTATGATTGCTCCAAAAGCTCCTGGACATACAGTTCGTTCTGAGTTTGTTCGTGGTGGTGGTATTCCAGATTTAATCGCTGTTGGTCAGAATCCTTCAGGAAATACAAAAGAATTAGCTCTTTCTTATGCTTCTGCTATCGGTGGTGGTAGAACTGCAATTATTGAAACAACTTTCAAAGACGAAACTGAAACTGACCTTTTTGGTGAGCAAGCTGTTCTTTGTGGTGGTGTTACATCGCTTGTGCAAGCTGGATTTGAGACATTAACAGAAGCTGGATATGCTCCAGAACTTGCATACTTCGAGTGTCTTCACGAACTTAAACTAATCGTTGACTTAATGTTTGAGGGTGGAATCGCTGATATGAGATATTCTATCTCTAACACTGCTGAGTATGGTGATTATGTTTCTGGTAAACGTGTTATCAACGACGAGTCAAAACAAGCAATGCGTGATATTCTTACAGAAATTCAAGATGGTAGATTTGCAAAAGACTTCATTCTTGAAGGTCAATCGGGATACCCTCGTATGAACGCTGAGCGTGCTAACGATAAAGTTAAACTTATCACTGTAACTGGTAATAATCTTCGTGAAATGATGCCATGGATTGGTAAGTCAAAAATCGTTAACCAAGATACAAACTAAAATAGCGACGCATTTACTGCGTCGTTACACTCATCACGCACATTCGTGCGCTTCCTCGTTATACTTCTTGTAAATACATCACTCTTTTAGTTTGTAATGCACATTTTTTCGTATTAATATAGAATAAACAATAAACTTTCATAATTAAACTAAATATTTATTATAAGCAATTATTAACATTTATATCGATATAATTTACTTATAATAAATATAACTAAGGAGTGTATTATGGAAGTATTAGTATTAGCAGGTGCTTTAGCACTATTTGGATTAGGAATGATAGGTGGCGTATATACAGACCTGTATAGAGCAATTTTTAAATAAATATAACTTTTTTTCAATAAATTGAGAGATATAAATTGTATCTCTCATACACTTCAATCTTCAGTAAACTTTTCTTCATATCTTTAATTAAATTTATAAAAGCTTTTGAACTCTTATCAGTGTAGAAAGTAAAATTGCACATTTTTCAACGCTTGGGCTTTTCATTTTCAGTTCACTCTCTAGTAGTAATTCGCTAAGTTTGTAGTATGTGTTAGGCTTGAATCGTAGCGATAGAGCTGACTTCTCTTCAACTACAAATTTTGGAGCAGGGTAGCCTAGAATCTCTAAGGCATTTGGTGTGCCATTTACGCGTATGTAGATATTAAACATATAGAGTTGTGTGATGTAAGATGTTATTGCCGTTATGATTCTAATCTCATCTTCACCATGTTCGAGTAGATTCGTTAAATCATGAAGAAACTCTTTTTTAGTGAGTAGTTTTTTAATAAATTCATCAATACTTATTTCAGCAAGTCCAAACACAAGATTTTCTATATCTTTTGTTGTTATTTCCCTATTATAAACTCTTAGTTTATCCATCTCGTTACAGGCAAGGGCTACATCCCCATTATGAACGTTAAGAAGGTGAGAGATAGAATACTTATCTATTTGCACACCTTTTTCATTGGCTACTTGAAGAACAAGATTCTGTGCTTCATAGTCTTTTGGATTAAAAAAGCGTACACTCATTGTGGAAAATTTAGAAAATGTTTTTTTATTGTTATATGTTTTGTGGTCTTTTCCATAATAGGAATAAACAAAAATATTATCATTGTTTTTTTCACATAGCTCTATGAGAATATCAAGATCTTTTTTTGGAACTTTTTTTTCACTTTTTATGATCAAGATATTTCTATCTCCAAATAAAGAAGCTTGGGATAAATGTGCTTTTGCAGATTGAAGATTATATTCGTCATGGTAAAAAGCAAGTATTGATGAATCTTCTATAGTAGTTAGCATCTTTGTATACATATCTATAAGAAAGATACTTTCTCCAAAAAACACAAAACTATTAGAAATTTTAGCACTTTTAATGGCGTTATCTAACTCATTTTTATACATCAACTTTGCGAACCACTGCAGCAAATATTTTTGCTTTTGGTATATCTACCTTATCAATTCTAACTATAACATCATCAAAAAGAATTATGTCATTTGAGAGTGTAATGTTAAGTCTTGCACCCTTAATAGTGTCTCTGAGTTCGGCTTTTATTTCAGGGTCAGTTCCTGTGATTCTAGCTCTAAACTCTTTACCAAGGTTCTCATTTGCCCATCGTGCAAATTTTCTGTCCATAAATTGCCCTTCGATAGAGCTAGATTCTCTTTCTTTTTCACTTATGGTCATACTAAGTGCTTCTATATTCCTAAGTACATAAGAGCCTTCTGCTGTGTCATTATTGTTTATAGCTTTAAGAAGTCTATGAACAATTAAATCAGAATATCTTCGAATAGGAGAGGTGAAATGTGTATATTCTTCAAATCCTAAACCAAAGTGACCAGAGTTTAGAGGTGCATATCTCGCTTGCATTTGAGAGCGGATTATAAGTGTATCTACCTCTGATTCTAAGTCCATCTCTCGTGCTTGTTTTTGGATGTCTGTTATTGTCTCTTTAATAGAACTTTTAATATCAATAGACATTCCAATACCAGCGAGTTCTTGGTAGAGTGTTTGAATTTTTCCTTGTGAAGGTTCTTCATGAATCCTAAATATACCACGCTCAAAAGACCTTGCAGCTTCTTTATTTGCCAAAAGCATACAGTCTTCTATAAGTGCATGCGAAGGTGTTTCATCGGCTACTGTAGTAGCAAGTAGATTAGAATCTTCATCTATACTCATTTCTAATTCGTCTGAGCGAAAATCATAACCAATTTTTAATCTTTTTTCTTTAAGCTTGTTTGCGACAACTCGAAGTTTTGTAAGGTCATCAAAGATTTGTTTTTCTTTGTCATTTTTTGCTTTTAATTTTCCATCAAAGAAGTCGTCAATCTCTTCGTAGTTAAAGCGTCTGTCTGAGTGAATAATCGCTTCGTATACTTTAGAATCAGTGACCTCTAAAGAGTTAAGGTCTAGTTTCATCTCAAATACATAAGCTAACCTATCTACGTGAGGTTGGAGTGAACAGAGTGTTTCACTAAGTTGGCGTGGGAGCATTGGGATTGAGCGATGAGGAAGATAAATAGAAAAACTTCTGTAAATTGCTTCATTATCTAATGCGCCAAATGGTTTAACATATTCACTAACATCAGCGATAGCAACATAGAGTGTAGTCTCTTCATCGTCCCAGTAAATCGCATCATCATAATCTTTTGCTGTTACAGGATCTATAGTACAAAAGCGTAGTTTTCGCAGGTCTTTTCTTTTAGGATAATCAGAAGCATTTACAGGGGAAAAAGAAGATGCAATTTCAAGAACTTCTGGCTCAAATTCATCATGCTTATTAAACTGCGCTAAAACTATTTTTTCATCAACTGTTGGTTCAGACATATTTCCAAGTTTTTCCATAATAGTATAAGAACTATTATCGATTTTAAATACATCACCTTCTTTGTATGAGTTTAATTGTTCTAGAGTTAATTCTACTCCAGTAGGGTACTCAGTTCTTAAATCTACTAAAGAGTTTGTTCCATTTTTGATGATGATATAGCCTATACTATAACTTGTGGCACGACCAACAACTTCAAGAATTTTTGCACTTGGTGCTCCTCGTTTTCCAAGAAGTCTTTGTGAGATAACTAGGTCACCTTCTTTTGCACTTGCTAAATCACCTTCTGCTATAAATAAGTCACGAGTAAGCTCTCCGATAACATTTAAGTAAGCTGTTTCTTTTTGTACAAGACCAAGTGTACCTGCACGGTATTTTGAATTGAATTTATAAATATTTTCTTTATGTGTAAGGTATTTTTTTGCCAAAAAGTTGTTTATATGGGTTTGTTCATCGGGTGTAACATCTTGCTCACTCAAACCAAGAGTGAGCCTAATAAGAAGAGATTTCAAGAGAGGTTATTTAATATTGTCTATCGCAGTTTCAAATGCTTCAAGGTTTAAATCGTATTTTGCGATAATTACTTTTGCTGCTTCAATACTAGAATCTGTAACTACACCATTAATAGGCACAGTTGCACGAACTGCACTTAAAATAGCAGCTGGTCGTACATCATCAGGTATTTCAGCTTTTTCTGGTTCCATACAAGAGCCAAGAACATCAACAAGCCCTTCTTCAAATTTCCATTGTCTAAATATAGTTGCTGAAACTTCAGGAGTGTCAACACCAACAACTTGTCTTTCAGCTGCTTCAACATCACCAAGTTCAGTGAGAGCATCACGAAACTCTTCTTGTTTACCATCAGCAATAATTTGTTGCGCTATAAGAACTTTTCCAATTTCAACAAGGAATGCTGCTGGAGATAAAACACCAAGAAGTCTATTTTCTTTTCTAATACACCAAGAAGTAACAAGTGCATGTTGTTTTTTAGATAATGCTGAGAACATATCGTTGTTGATCCCATAAGGAGAAAGATCTAAAGAAAAACTTTTTTTAACGATAGATGCAAGCGCAAATCCACGAACAGTTCCCATACCAAAAAGACCAACAGCTTGGCTAATAGCATTGATTTCACGAGAGAAACCATAAAGTGGAGAGTTTGCTGCTTTTAAAATATCAGCAGTTAAAAGAGGGTCTTTTTCTAAGATTTTAACCATATCATTAAAGCTACTATCTGGATCTTGGTATACAGCTTCTATCTGCATTGCAGATTCTGGAAGTGGCGGAAGTTGCTTAATCTTCTTTAATATTTCTTCAGTCATATTACTCTCTCTTATTTTAAATTTTAAGTTATTTCTACAATTATAGTAGATGAATGTAAATAACTACTGAATGTTTACAAAAAAGTGATATTATTTTTTAAATACAAGAAGAAGGATACAGATAATGCAAAAAGATGCAATGCTAACACAGCTAGGTTATGCACCTAATGAGGCTTTAATAGAGCAACTTGAAAAAATAGAAAAGAATACTGCAGGGTATGAAAAAATTCAAAAACATATAATGGATTTACATGATCATTTAAAAGTTAACCATTCTTTTATAGCACTTTCAAACTCAGAAGATTGTTTTAAAATTAAAGTTGAAGGTAAAACGACAGAATCTGTAGAAGAAGCACATGAAAAAATCCAACATTTTAGTGATAAGTTTAAAGTGACCGTAAATAAGTTAAAAAATAAAGAAACATATTATATAGTTGGTTTTCATCATTAAAAGATATATCAGTGAATAAGGAACCTATGACACTAGAAGGATACGATCTTTTAATAGAAGAGTTTAAATTCTTACTAGAGATAGAAAAGCCAAAGACAGCAGAAGAGAAACTTGTCGCTGCAGCACAGGGTGATAGAAGTGAAAATGCTGACTATCATGCTGCAAAAGAAAAGTTACGTTTTATGGATAAGCGACTTTATTATCTGAATTCTATGATACAAAAAGCACAAATTATTAACCCTTTACTTCATAAACATACAAAGATAAGTTTTGGTAGTACAGTTACTTTAAGTAATATAGACACAGAAGAAGAAGAAGTTTATACATTGTGTGGAGTATTAGAATCAGAGCCTGAAAATGGGCTAATATCTATCCATTCTCCTCTAGCAAAAGCAATGCTTGGAAAAGAGATAGATGATGAGTTTAAGCTTCGATTACCAAAGGGTAAAAAAGAGTATGAAGTTTTAGAAATTACGTATAAAAATATATTCTCTTTAAAGAAAAATATTCGTACAAAAGTCGATTTTTCTTTCCATTAAATCAACTTTTACCTTCCTTTAGCTATAATCCATTCTTAAAAACTAAAATAACTCGTTCCTAAGTTATACTTGGGAATGCATACAGGAAATTCTGTGAGCCAACAACTAGAAAACATCGACGAACAATTATCAAATCATAAACTTTCCGAGGAAGATTATACGCATATTAAAGAAATTCTAAAGCGTGAGCCAAATCTTGTAGAGCTTGGAATCTTTTCAGCTATGTGGAGTGAGCATTGTTCTTATAAATCATCAAAAGTACACTTAAAAGGTTTTCCTACCAAAGCTCCTTGGGTTATTCAAGGTCCTGGTGAAAATGCTGGTGTTATTGATATTGGTGATGGATATGCGGCTGTATTTAAGATGGAATCACATAATCACCCTTCGTTTATTGAACCATATCAAGGTGCTGCGACTGGTGTTGGTGGAATTATGCGTGATGTATTTACTATGGGTGCTCGTCCTGTGGCTTCAATGAATTCTCTTAGATTTGGTAATGTTATGAATGATGATAAAACCTCTGCACACCAGCGTTATTTAGTTCGTGGTGTAACCGAGGGAATCGGTGGTTATGGAAACTGTATGGGTGTTCCTACTATTGGTGGTGAAGTATCTTTTGATGATTGCTACAATGGAAATATTCTTGTAAATGCTTTTAATCTTGGAATTGCAAAATCTGATGAAATTTTTCTTGGAATTGCTGAGGGTGTTGGAAATCCTGTAATGTATGTTGGTGCAAAAACAGGTCGTGATGGTCTTGGTGGAGCTGTTATGAGTTCAGATTCGTTTACAGAGGAATCAAAGTCACTTCGTCCTACCGTTCAAGTGGGTGATCCATTCACAGAAAAACTTTTACTTGAAGCGTGCCTGGAACTTTTTAAAACTGACCACGTAGTTGGAATCCAAGATATGGGTGCAGCTGGTCTTACTTCGTCTTCATTTGAAATGGCAGGACGTTCGGGTGCAGGTATGATTATGCACCTCGATAAAATTCCTGCTCGTGAAGAAAATATGACTCCGTATGACTTTATGCTGAGTGAATCTCAAGAACGTATGCTTTTATGTGCGAAAAAAGGTTCAGAACAAGCTATTATTGATATCTTTGAAAAATGGGATTTAGATGCTGCTGTTGTTGGTGAGGTGACAGATACTGGAAATATGGAACTGTTTTGGCACGGAGAACCTTGTGGTACTGTTCCTGTTGACCCAGTTTCAGAAGAAGCACCTGAGCTTTCTCGTCCTATGACAAAGCCTGCTTATTTAGCTGACCTTGCATCGGTGACTATAAATGACTTTGATAAGGTATCAAATCAAGTTGCTTTTGAGACACTTATCAAGTCAATGGAAGTTGTAGATAAGTCTTGGATATACACGCAGTACGATTCTATGGTACAAACAAATACGATTAAAAATGGTGGAATGCTTGACGCTTCTGTTATTCGTGTAAAAGAAAATGGTAAGGCTTTAGCAATATCTACTGATTGTAATGTTCGTTATTGTTACGTAGACCCTAAAGGTGGAGCAGCGGCGGCTGTTATGGAAGCAGGGCGTAATGTTGCTATGAGTGGAGCAAGACCTTTAGCGGTGACTGATTGTCTTAACTACGGTAATCCTGAAAATCCTGAAGTAATGTGGCAGTTTGGTCAAGGGTGTTTGGGTATTAAAGAAGCTTGTGCTGAACTTACAACTCCTGTAATTGGTGGAAATGTTTCTCTTTATAATGAAACAAATGGTATTTCAGTTTTTCCAACTCCTTCAATAGCAACTGTTGGTTTAAATGATGACCAAAATAATGTTTTAATGTCTTCATTTCAAGGCGAGGGTAACTCACTGTATTTAGTAGGTGAGAGTATGTCCGAGTTTGGTGGGTCACTTTATATGAACGAGATTTGTGGAACTGTGGCAGGGGTACTTCCTGAGATAAACTACAAAAATGAATTAGCTCTTTGGGACTTAGTTATCGAAGCAAACAAGAAAAATTTACTTGAATGTGCAAAAGATGCAAGTTCTGGTGGCGTTGCAATTGCACTTGCTAAAATGGTTGCGACATCAGGTTTAGGTTGTGATGTAGAGATGACTGTAAGTGATGAGAGAGATATATTTGCTGAATCTATGTCTCGTGCGATTATCGAAGTAAAACCTGAAAATTGTGAAGCCTTTGAAGCTATGCTTGATGAAAGTATGGGTGTTGAGAAAATTGGAACTGTTGGTGGTGATTCTATTAAAGTGAATGATGTAACTATGAGTATGGATACGCTAAAAGAAAATTATTTTGAAACGTTTAAAAAAGTTATTGAAAGAGATATCTAGAAGTAGATTATTTTTCTAAAAACCCCATCAGAAATAATGGGGAAAGTAGAAGAATACTTATTCTTCTATATCGTAACCTGCAGCAATAGCTGGGATTTCTTCCATAGCTTTTTTAACAGCTAACATATCTTCGAAAAGGCCTGGTTCAATTGGCTTTTTATCAGTTCCACCATAGATTGCAAGTGCCATATCCATAGATACAAGGTATCTTCTACCATCTCCATACTCAACATACATAATACGACATGGCATAAACCCACCATAAAAACGAGAGTGATTTAACATTTTTTTAGCGATAATTAGTGAACAAAATTCACCAATTCTAGCATGTACAACTTGTTCTGATTTAGGTATTCCAGCTTTTTCGTAAGCTTCTATTTCAACATCTAGAAGTCTAAACATGTCTTTCTCACCAACATATCTCATGTTGTATTCACCGGCGAGATCTTTCATCTCATCAAAAACATCTTCTTCAGTAAGATCTGGATCAGTGATTTCCCATTCTTTCATCATA
>JAFLJZ010000158.1 GCA_022712775.1 Sulfurimonas sp. | reverse complement strand
GTGATAGGTTTGTGACATTTTATAAATCCTTATGTGATATAAAGATTTTACAATTATGTTATTAAGCTATCGCTTTTATACTTTTCAAACTAGGCAACCATAACGTGGTGAAACTGGACATCTACATACCTAGGTTACGTGGACATGGAACAGACCCAGAAGCACTCAAGCATATAAGTGCTGAAGATTGGGAGTATGATTTTAAACTTGCTTTTAGTGCAATGCGCCAAATGTGTGAAAAGGTTTTTATAGGAGGTTTTTCAACTGGCGGTTTACTCGCACTGATTCATGCTTCAGAATTTAAAGTAGATGGCGTTATTGTCATTAACTCTGCACTAAGACTCAATAACCTTGAAGTAATTTATGTTGTTCCCGCGCTCCAAGCTTTTAATGAGATGATAGCACACCTTAATGCAAAAGGTATTCAAGAGTGGGTAGTGAATGATAGTGAGAACCATAAACTAAACTATCAAAAACATCCACTAGAATCTATTGTGCAGATGGAAAAAATTATGAGAAAAGCAGATGATAATCTAAAAAAAATCACAGCACCTATTTTAATTATTCAAGGTGACAAAGATCCAATAGTTAATCCAAAAAGTGCAAAATTAATCTACGATGGAGTTAATTCAACGCAAAAGCAATTATTAATAATACCAAGGGATAAGCATATCATTATATACAAGGAAGAAGAAACAGAAGTTTTTACAAGTATTTATCATTTTATAAAAGATTGATTTAATTGCAAAACTTAAAGAGATAATAATTTAGCTATAATTATTATAATAAAATACTAATAAAGAGAATATATAATGCAACAAGTTGAACCGATGACACTTTTCGGCTATGAAAAATTACAAGCAGAAGTGAAAGATTTAAAAGTAGTAAAACGTCCACAAACTGTTAAAGATATTGAAGAAGCACTTGAACATGGTGACTTAAAAGAAAATGCAGAGTACCATGCAGCAAAAGAGATGCAAAGAACTATAGATGGACGTTTAGCTGACTTAGCCGGGATTATTGGAAATGCTAAAATTGTAGACCCAACAGAACTTGAACATGCAAAAATTAGTTTTGGTTCAACAGTTGTTATGACTGATATGGATTCTGAAGAGGAACTCACATATACTATAGTTGGTGGCTGTGAATCAAACCCAGATATGGGATTAATCTCTTTTTATTCACCTTTGGCAAAACAACTTCTTGGAAAAGAAGAGGGTGATGAGGTTAAAGTTCGTCTTCCAGGTGGAGAAAAAGAATATGAAATCGATGAGGTTAAGTATCAGGATATAGTTTTTGAAACACATTAACGTAGGAATTATCGGAGTAAGTGGTTACACAGGTTTAGAACTTGTGAAAATGCTTGTAAAACATCCGAAATTTCATTTAAACTATGTGGCAAACTCTACAGGGGGAACAACACTAAATGAACTTCATCCATCTTTAAGTTCTGTATGTGAGTTAGAGGTGAAAAAAGCTGATATTGATGAATGTGCAGCTGCCTGTGAACTTGTGTTTTTAGCGGTTCCTCATAAAACAGCTATGGCATATGTAAAACTATTTATGGAAAAAGGTATAAAAATAGTTGATTTTTCAGCTGATTATAGACTTACTCAAGATGTATATGAAGAGTACTACTGTCCGCATACAGATGCCCAAAACTTAGAAAATGTTGTATATGGTCTTCCTGAACTTTATCGTGAAGAGATTAAAAATGCATCATTAGTCGCAAATCCCGGATGTTATCCTACATCTGCAATTTTAGGTCTTCTTCCTTTTCTTTCACACAGAATTCATGGTACACCTATCATCATTGATGCAAAAACAGGAGTAAGTGGAGCTGGTAAAAAGCTGAGCGATGTAACGCATTTTGTAAATGTAAATGATAATATGTTTGCATACAATCCATTCTTTCATAGACATGCACCTGAGATTGCACAAAAACTTGGGATAAATTTTGATGAGGTGAATTTTGTTCCTCACCTTATCCCTACAACAAGAGGAATGCTTTCATCTATATATATTCAAGTAGAAGCAGATATAGATGCAGGTAAAATTTTAAATGAGTATTATAAAGATGAACACTTTGTTCGAATCTGTAAAAATCCTGTAGATATGAAAAATACAGCTGGAACAAATTTTTGTGACATATATGTTAAACAAAAAGGTAACTTGTTATTTATCTCAAGTTCTATAGATAATCTACTTCGTGGTTCATCTTCCCAAGCACTTGCTAATGCAAATCTTATGATGGGGTTTGAAGAGGGTGAGGGAATTCCAGATATTGCGTATGTACCATAGTGATATTGAATTAAAAGAGGGAGCATTTGTTGTATCAGATGCTCACTATTCATCTTCCCGTCCCGAGCTTTTAAACTTTTTTAAAGCTATCAAATCTAAAAAACTTCTTCCAACACAACTTATTTTAATGGGTGATATTTTTGATGCCCTTTTTGGTGGAATAACTGCAACTCATAAGACTAATCAAGAATTAATAGCTACAATAAATCAACTTACACAAGAGATAGAAGTGATTTACTTAGAAGGGAATCATGATTTTAACCTTCAAGAGATATTTCCAAATGTAAGGGTTGTACCAATTGCAAAGCAACCTATAGTATGCTCTTTTGCAGATAAGAAAGTTATATTAGCACATGGTGATTTTGATGCTCCTTTTCTTTATCAGTTATATACTAGTATTGTCCGAAATAAATTATTTTTAAAATTTTTAAATCTTTTTGATACATATTTATTAGCTAAGCTTGATACATATTTAGGTAAAAAAGATGACTGTAAAGAGCTTTTGTGGTTTGATGGCTTTATCAAAAAAAGGATAGAAAATAATTATGAATGTGACTATTTTATAGAGGGACACTTCCATCAAAACAAGATAATAAAACTTGATAATATGGAGTATGTAAATTTAGCAGCTTTTGCTTGCAATCAAAGATATTTTATTGTAAAATCGAGTAAAGACAAAGAATTATTAGAAGAAAATATTTTCTCGTAAGGAGACATAAACATGGATGAAAATTCGTTAAAAGTTGGTTCTAATGAAATGGAACTTGTAGATTTTCGAATATTTAGTCAAACTGAGGATGGCGTATATGAGGGTATATATGGAATCAATGTTTCAAAGGTACGTGAAATTATTCGTGTCCCTAAACTCACTGAGCTTCCTGGTACACCTGAGTATATAGAGGGTATTTTTGATCTTCGTGATGTTGTAATCCCTGTAGTCAATCTTGCAAACTGGATGAGTATCACACCCCCTGAAGGTTTAGAGAAAGATTTAAGAATAATTATTACAGAGTTTAACAATGTTCTTATAGGTTTTATTGTTCACGAAGCAAAAAGAATTCGTAGAATAAACTGGAGTGATATTGAACCGGCTACTTTTGCAAGTGGTACTGGTAGTTTAGATGGTAGTAAAATCACCGGTGTAACAAAAATAGAAGGAGACAGCGTTCTTCTTATTTTAGACCTTGAGAGTGTTGTACAAGATTTAGGGTTATATGAGCCTGATGTAGATGCTATGCCACATGACCAAGAAACTTTTTCTGGTTTAGCTCTTATTCTTGATGATAGTGCAACGGCTAGAAAAATTGTAAAAGAAGCACTCACAAAAATGGGTTTCCAAGTTATTGAAGCGATTGATGGACAAGAAGGTTTAGAAAAACTCGATGACCTCTATGGTACCTATGGTAATTCTATATCAGATAATTTAAAGTTGATTCTTTCTGATGTTGAGATGCCAAGAATGGACGGTTTTCATTTTGCTGCAAATGTAAAAGAAGATGGAAGATTTAATAATATACCAATTATCTTTAACTCATCTATTAGTGATAGTTTTAGTGAGGGTAGAGGAAAAGAAGCAGGTGGAGAAGCTTATTTAGTTAAGTTTGAAGCTAGCACATTTTATGATGAAGTGTCACGAGTTGTTCGTGCACATATGAAGTAGGAGTATAAATATGGATGAATTTCAGGAAATACTACAGGATTTTTTAGTTGAATCTTTTGAACTTGTTGAAAAGTTGGATGAAGACTTAGTTGAATTAGAAAATACACCAGAAGATTTAGAACTTTTAAACGGAATCTTTCGTGTTGCACATACAGTCAAAGGTGCTTCATCTTTTTTAAACTTTGATGTTTTAACACATTTAACACATCATATGGAAGATGTTTTAAATAAAGCAAGACATGGTGATTTAATTATTACACCCGATATTATGGATGTAGTTTTAGAATCTATAGATTTAATGAAAGCACTTCTGAATACTATCCGTGATACAAGTGCAGATGCAGGAATTGATGTGTCTGCTTGTGTTGCAAGACTTGATAAAGTATCAGGTGGAGATGGTGATGTCCCTGTCGTTGAATCAGCTCCAGTAGAAGAAGCAACTCCAGTTGAAGAAGTTACGGAGGAAGAAGAACTTGATTATGACAATATGGATGATAGTGATATAGAAGCAGAAATAGAGAGACTTCTTAATCAAAGACAAGATGAAGATAAGGCAAGAAGAGCTGCCAAAATTGCAGCTGGAGAATCAGTTCCAGAAGCTCCTCCTTCTCCAGATGAGGAGCCAGAAGCTAAGTCTACTCCAGACAAAGCAACTCCGCCACCTCCGCCACCACCTGCTGCACCAGTAGTAGTTGCTAAAAAAGAGGAACCAAAAGCAGCCGCTCCTGTAAAAAGAGCACCTGCTCAGGTTGAACAGACAATTCGTGTTGATGTTAAAAGACTTGATCACTTAATGAACCTTATTGGTGAGCTTGTTCTTGCTAAAAATAGACTTATTAAGATTAATGATGATGTTGAAGAGCGTTATGAGGGTGAAGAATTTTTAGAAGAGCTTAATCAAGTTGTATCTATCGTTTCTCTTGTAACAACAGATCTTCAAATTGCGGTTATGAAAACAAGAATGCTTCCTATTGGAAAAGTATTTAACAAGTTCCCTCGAATGATTCGTGATTTAACGCGTGAACTTAACAAAAAAATAGAACTTGAAATCTCTGGTGAAGAAACAGAGCTTGATAAATCAATCGTTGAAGAAATAGGTGATCCACTTGTTCACATTATTCGTAATTCATGTGACCATGGTGTCGAGATGCCAGATGTTCGTTTAGCTGCAGGGAAATCTGAAACAGGTACTATTAAGTTAAAAGCATACAATGAAGGAAACGCTATTGTTATCCAGATAGATGATGATGGTAAAGGGCTTGATGTTGATATGCTGAAAAATAAATGCGTTGAAAAAGGCATGATTACAGAAAAAGAAGCTGATTCTATGAGTGATAAAGAAGCTTTTGCCCTTATATTTAGACCAGGTTTCTCAACAGCAGCAGCAGTTACAAATGTATCTGGTCGTGGTGTTGGTATGGATGTTGTTAAAACAAACATTGAAAAGCTTAATGGAATTATTGATATTGACAGTGAATTAGGAGGAGGTACTTCTATAAAACTAAAAATACCTCTAACGCTTGCAATTATTCAAGCACTTTTAGTTGGTGTTCAAGAAGAGTATTATGCGATTCCATTAGCATCAGTTCTTGAGACTGTTAGAATCTCACAAGAAGAAATTTATACAGTTGAGAGTCGTTCAGTAATGCGACTTCGTGAGGAAGTTTTATCACTTGTTCATATTGGTGATATTTTTGAGGTAGATAGAATCTTAGATGCGGGTGAACATGCATATGTTGTTGTTCTAGGTTTAGGAGCTCAAAAGCTTGGTCTTATAGTTGATTCACTTGTTGGTCAAGAAGAGATAGTTATTAAATCACTTGGTGATTACCTCAAAGGAATTGAAGGTGTCGCTGGAGCTACTATCCGTGGTGATGGTGGCGTTACTCTTATTGTTGATGTTGTTGCCTTAATGCAAATGGCAAAAGGTGTTAAAGCAACAGTAAGTGTTCAAAGTGAAGCTTCTCAAGTAAGCCATGAAAAAACAAAAGCGAGTGACTATACAATAATGATTGTTGATGATTCTAAGACAGATAGACTAATTATGACAAAAGCCTTAGAAGGACTTGGAGTTACTTTAGTTGAAGCAAGTGATGGTCAAGAAGCTCTCAATATTTTAAAATCAGGCGAACATAATTTTGATGCGATGCTTGTAGATATTGAGATGCCAAGAATGGATGGATATTCACTTGCTACTGAGATTAAAAAGTATAATAAATATAAAAACTTGCCTCTCATCGCTGTGACTTCTCGTACAGGTAAGTCTGATAGAATGCGTGGTGTTGAATCTGGAATGGTTGAGTATATTACAAAACCATATTCTGCTGACTATCTTTCAAGCGTAGTTCAAAGAAATGTTAACTTTAAATCGGAGTTCTTATCATGAGTGATAAATTAAAAGATATTATTAATAAGCAAAGCGAAGCGATAGATACTGGATTAGACCAGTCAGATGATATTGTCCAGTTAGTTGGATTTATCATTGGTGAAGAAGAATATGCTGTGCCTATCTTAACGATTCAAGAGATTATTAAACCTATTTCTTGGACGAGAGTGCCTCAGACACCGGAGTATGTTTTGGGTGTATTTAATCTTCGTGGTTCTGTGATTCCACTTATTGACCTTCGTGTTAAGTTTGGACTTGCTAAAAAGAATCATAATGATGAAACAAGAGTTTTTGTTTTAACACAAGATGATGAAGTTGCTGGTTTTTTGATTGACAGATTAACAGCGGCAATTAGACTTAAAAAAACAGATATTGGTCCTCCACCTGATACTATTGCATCTGAAGATAGTATGATTGAAGGTGTTGGTAAACAAGAGGAAAAAATATTGACTATCCTTAAGGTAAATAAACTTCTTGAGCGAGATTTTTAATACTTTTTATGAATAATTCCTCTTTAGATATATCTTTTAGTGACAATAAACTCCTCTTAAAATTTAGAGAGGAGTTAAACCTTTATACACTTACAAACTTTCAAAAACAAATTGACATACTCAATCTTTCTCAAATTGATTTTATAGAAATTGATTTAAGAAATGTTGTATCTATGGATACAGCGGCAGCTATTTTTATATATAACTTAGAAAATAAATATGCAGATAAACAGGTGGAAATATACACATCATTAAAAGAAGTAGAAGATAACCTTCTTTTAGTTAAAACACAATTATCTAAATCTGACCCACTTCTCCAAGAGAAGAAAAGTACACCTATCAATTCTTTTGGAAGAAAGGTTTATGATAATTATCTTGGATTATTGTCATTTTTTGATTTTTTAGGAAATTTATTTGCTACAAAACTACACTATTTAAAATCTGTAAAAAATATAAGGTTTAAAGAGATAGCTTTTGAAATACATGAGAGTGGAATCAAGGCACTACCTATTATCGCTTTAACGAGTTTTTTAATCGGTTTAGTAGTAGCTTATCAATCAGCATACCAATTAAAGATATACGGAGCAAATATATTTTTAGTTGATATGCTCGGAATTTCTATACTTCGTGAGTTAGCACCCTTAATCACTGCTATTGTTATAGCGGGAAGAAGTGGTTCGGCTTTTACTGCCCAAATAGGGGCTATGAAAATTACAGAAGAATTAGATGCTATGCGAACAATGGGCTTTGACCCATATATATTCTTAGTTATGCCTCGTATTATAGCCCTTATGATAGTAATGCCAATACTCATTTTTGTGGCAGATATAATGGGTGTTATGGGAGGAATGTTAGTAGCAAATATTGACCTACAAATCACACCAACACTCTTTTTAGATAGATTTACTGAGGTTGTTGCGGTTAAACATTTTTTCATTGGAATCATAAAGGGTCCATTTTTTGCATTTTTGATTGCAAGTATAGGAATTTATAGAGGTTTAATGGTTAAGAATGATACACAAAGTATAGGGTTTAATACCACTAAGAGTGTTGTGGAATCTATCTTCGCAGTTATTGTATGTGATGCATTATTCTCAATTGCTTTTACAAACTTAGGTATATAGTATGAGTATTATTGAAGTAAAAAATGTTACAACAATTTTTGATAATAGACTTGTTCACAATGGTTTAAACCTCCGTATTGAGCAAGGTGAAATATATGGACTCTTAGGACCAAGTGGATGTGGGAAAACAACACTACTTCGTGAAATGGTTATGCTGCAAAAGACTCATAGTGGTAGTATAAATATTCTAGGGAATGATTTATCAAATATTTCTAACCATAATGCACAAAAACTTCGACGTGAATGGGGTGTTTTATTTCAAGCAGGAGCACTTTTTTCTTCTCTAACTGTAGCAGAAAATATTGCGCTACCTTTAATAGAGTACAGTGACTTATCCTCAAAAATGATAGATGAGATTGTACGTTTTAAAATCAATCTTGTAGGACTTAAATCAGCAGATGCTGCTCTTTACCCCTCACAAATAAGTGGAGGAATGAAGAAAAAGTCGGCACTTGCACGTGCACTTGCTATGGATCCAAAATTATTATTTTTAGATGAACCAACGAGTGGACTTGATCCAATTTCCGCACGAGATTTTGATAGTTTAATTTTAAAACTTCGTGACTTGTTAGGTCTAACGATAGTGATGGTTTCACATGATTTACAATCAATTTATGATACACTTGACCGCGTAGCAATTATTGATGATAAAAAGATAGCCTACGAGGGTAGTTTAACTGATATTAAATCAGTTGAAAGTGAATTTATACAAACATTTTTTAAGGATATAAATTAGATAATGAATAATAAGGTAAATTATACACTTGTTGGATTTGTAGTAGTAATAGGTATTATTTTAATGTTAGGTTTTACGTATTGGTTAATGCAACCAGCATCAGAACAAGAAGTGAAAAAATATAACATTCATTTTGATGAATCTGTTCTTGGTCTTAACATAGATGCTCCTGTAAAATATAGAGGTATTAGCGTAGGAAAGGTTACTAGCTTAAAGATTAATCCAAAAAATATGGAACAGGTTGAAGTTCTTGTAACAATTTTAAAAACGACTCCGATTAAAGAAGATACTGTTGCAAAACTTACAGCGCAGGGAATCACAGGATTAAGTTATATAAACCTTAGTATGGGTTCACGAGATAAAAAAGACTTAGGTACTAAAGGGGATGAAAAATACCCTGTAATACAAACAGTGCCATCATTTTTTGAAAACTTTGAGCAGTCACTTGGTACTGTATCGAGTAAACTCTCAACTACCCTTACACAAACAGAAAAATTACTTAATGATGACAATCAAAGACAAATATCATTAGTTTTAACACGAACAGCAAGTATTTTAGAAAAGATTGATAGAACCCTCAATGAAGAGACAATAAACGATATGCAAGCAAGTGTGAAAAACTTAAATAGCTTAACAAAAAAAGTAGATGATTTAACTCCAGATATAGAGAAATTTATAGAAAAAAGTGTTAGTTGGGAAAATAATATTGCTGAATCATTTGGTTCAATTATGAACAGTTATGTTGGGATACGCTCCTCAATGGATGAAATAAAAAGAGCAATTTCAAGTGGTGAGTTCAATATTAAAGATATTGCAGGTGATGTAGTGCCAACAATGAATAATACACTTATAGATATGCAAGAATTAATGATTCGCTTAGATAGCATGATGGAAACTTATGAGAGAAGTCCAGGGGATATTTTATTTAAACAAGAAGAGTCGAAAAAAGGTCCAGGTGAGTAATGATGATGAAATATTTTATAACTTCTTTTTTAGTTTTATTTTTGGCGGTTAAAGCACTGCCAAGGCTATCCCTCATAACCTGTGTCATAGTCATGAG
>JAFLJZ010000157.1 GCA_022712775.1 Sulfurimonas sp. | reverse complement strand
GACCACTCATTTCAAGATTATTATTTAATTCATCTGTTTTATTCAGTTGCATAAACTTATCACTTAACTCAACTCTATCCATCATTCTTAGTCTTGGAGGAGCATCTTCTTCTCTAGCCCATTGTATTAAGTTTTCTTGTTCTTGAATTTCATGTTTTTTACTGTGAGAACTAAAAAGAGAAACCTCTGATTGTGAAATTTTCATAACCAATCCTTTGTGTTAGATTATTCCCATCTAACATATCGGCAAAAAAAGTTAATAGCTCTTTTTAAAAAAGAAGTTCTTCTTGAGGATCAACTTTTACTTGAACGCGAGGAGGTTTAGATATATCTGTAAAATACTCTTTTTTTCCTGCTACATCTACTTCGATAACACCATCAGGTTTTTCAAATTCTCTTTGTATTTGTGGATAAAGTTTAAGTAACTCTGTATAAAACATATTAAAAGCTGGACCAGAAACCCTTCCACCTGTTTCTTTTTTATTCATTGGTGTATTATTATCATTTCCAAACCAAACAATTGTTTCTATAGTTGGAGAATAACCAGCAAACCAGCCATCAATATTATCATTTGTTGTACCAGTTTTTCCAGCTATATCAATCCCTTTTACTCTCGCTCGAATCCCTGTTCCACGATCAACTACACTTTTAAGAATACTTGTCATTAAATATGCTTGCTTTGGTGATGTGATTTCTCTCGTACTAGGAGTGAATTCATGAATCACCTCACCTTTATGTTCTATATAATTTATCAAATGTGTATCAACTTGAGTACCTTTATTCGCAAATGAAGTATAATACTTTGCTAACATAAGAGGAGAAATAGTAAGTGTTCCTAGAGAAATTGACATATCTTGAGGTACATTTTTTATACCAAACTTTTTAAAATTTTTCAAAAGAACATTTAGACCTATATCGCTCACTAGATTAATGGTTGCAAGATTACTAGAATGCACTAAAGCCTCTCGAAGCGTTATAAGACCCTTATAGTTTTTAGAGTAATTTCTAGGTTGCCATTTAAGTTCTTCGCCGTCTTTTTCATACTTGTAGGTTTTTGCTATATCTGTAAGTTCTGTAGCACCTGAAAAACCAAGATCTAATGCAACTTGATATATAAATGGTTTAAATGCAGAACCAGGCTGACGTCTTCCTTGTGTCACACGGTTAAAGGAACTTATTTTATAATCATATGAACCAACAAGAGCAAGTATATTTCCAGTACTTGATTCAACGCTCACAAGTGCACCATTTAAGAGTGAAGTATTTGTATCAACGTAGTCAATTTTTTCTTTTCTTTTTTTAGCACTCGCTAATTCTTGAAGTTTATAGCCTTCTATACGTTCTAAAGACTTGTCATACGCATGTTTTACAGATTTACGACCTAGTTCTTGAAGCCTAATATCTATAGTAGTATGAACTTCATATCCACCTGTTCTAAAGTCATCAACCCCTAATCGTCGCATTCTTCTAGCAACCTCATCAACAATAAAGGGTGCTTTATTTTGCGTAAGTGTTGTATCATAAACAAGAGGTGTTTCAGCTACTGCCTTTTCATACGTAGCATCATCAATCCATCCTAAAACTTTCATTCTCTTAATAACTCTGTTTGCTCTACCCATAGACATATCATAATTTTTTGTTGGTGCATAGGTGCTTGGGGCCTTAGGAAGACCTACTAAAATAGCTATTTCTTTAAGGGTTAAATCATTTAATTCTTTATGAAAATAACCATCAGCAGCTGTTTTAATCCCATAATATCCATGTCCGAAATATATCTCGTTTAAGTAGCGTTCTAAAATTTCTTCCTTAGTTAGGACACTTTCAAGTTTTAGCGCAAAAATTGCTTCTTTGATTTTTCTAGATAACTTTTTTTCTCGTGTTAAGAGTTTATTTTTTACAAGTTGTTGGGTTATTGTACTTGCACCTTGAACTGCTTTACCAGCTTTTATTACCTTTATTGCAGCACGAAAAATAGCATCTACATTAATTCCAGGATGTTCAAAAAATGTTGTATCTTCAATGGCTACAAGTGCTTCTATCGCGCGGGGTGGAATCTCAGAAAATGAAGTATAAAATCTATGCTTTTTATAAAAAACATTTGCTATTTTATCTCCATTTCTATCATAAATTCTACTACTTTTTGAAGGTTTATAATCGACTAATGAATCAATATCATATTCATATGCTGTGTAGTAGTATCCAATAAGTGCAAATGGAGATAATAATCCAACTACAAGAAGCCCTAAAAGTATTTTCTTTATCATTCTAAATTATTTCCTAAATTCTCTGTTTGCAAAATTTGCCTCGATAAGTGTTTGCGTATACTCTTCTCTTGGCTTTTGTAATATGTCTAACATTCTACCATCTTCTACTACCAAACCATCTTTTATAACACAAATATCTTCACAAAGAGAAGTGGCTGAAGATATATCATGTGTTACAAAAAGCATTAAAAATCCTAAGTCAGTTTGTAGCTTTTTCAACAAGTCTATAATCAATATTTTTGTCTGCGGATCAAGTGCAGTTGTAGGTTCATCAAGTAAGATTAACTTAGGTTTAGATTCTAAGGCCATTGCAATAACTACCCGTTGAAGTTGACCACCAGAAAGCTCTGGAGCGAACCTATCTAAAAGTGAAATATCTAATCCAACCTGTCTAAATAGCTCTTCTTGTTTTTCTTTAGAAACAAAAAACTGTTTCCTTATTTTTGTAAGTGGGGAAAGTGCTGTAAAAGGATTTTGAGGAACAAAAGAGAGTGTTTTTCCAGCTTGAAGTTCAAAGTTAGAATCACAAACTAACTCACACTCCATTGTATTAGGCAACATCCCTAAAAGTGCTTTAAGCGTTAAGCTTTTTCCACTTCCACTTTGCCCAACAAGTGCTAAAGATTTCTCAATACTAAAAGAAATATTTACAAGTACTTGCTTGTCGAAAGTTATTTTTAGTATATCTATTTTCATGTACTTATTTTATCTAAATAAACTTTGATATATAAAGCCTTTATTTATTCTTTGCTACGTCTACATTACCTTCATTTACCATCGCTTTAAAGAGATCAAAAAGATGAAAACTTGCTACTTCAACTTCTTTCATGTTTGCAACAACCATAACTCTTTCTTCATCTGCCACACAGGATTGTGTTTCTACACAAGCTAAGGTTTCAAGAACTTTTGTATGTACGGTAGCATGGTAAGGTAACATATCTTTAAAGGCTTTTGTTGCACCAAACATCTTTTTACCTTCCTCATCATACCATTTACCAAGTCGACAATCATGGTGGTTTCCAAACGTTTTAACATCTTCTTTGTTTTCATCAAGAAGTGTTTTGTATGCCTTATGCTTAAAGATAATATGGTCAACTTTTACTACAGAAGTAAATAAAGCATCATTAATATATTTTGCTTCTTTAGCGGAATATTGAGCACTTGATGCAAAAGTATTTAATGTATCATTAAACTTACTCACATCTTCTTGTGAAGCGGTAGCTATAGTGTCTATCTCTTGAGAATTATTTTGAATATCATTTGCTTCTTGTTTTAAAGTATTTGTTGTTATTGATATCTCTTGTGTTGCTTTTTGTGTTCTCTCTGCAAGCTTACGAACCTCATCTGCTACAACTGCAAAACCTCGTCCATGTTCTCCGGCACGTGCAGCTTCAATTGCGGCATTTAGTGCTAGTAAATTTGTCTGATCTGCGATATCTTTAATCAAATCAACCACTACTGTAATTTCATTTGTTCTTTCATTTAAAGACATAATGGCTTCATTAGAATTCGAGATTAAAGTATTTAACTGGTCTAGATTATCAGTTATCTTCAGTACAACCTCTTGTGATTCTATGGCTTGAAGTGCTGTATTATTTGTATTATCTGCGATTCTACTTACCATATCAACATTCTCTATTATATCCTCTTGAATAATTGACAATCCACGAGAAACACCACCTGCACTATTTGTTTCAAAGGCTTTACCCATCTCTGATCTTTTTGCTGCTTTATAAGAGCTTGCAATTGAGCTGATTGCATTGTTCAATTCAGGTAATCCATTTCTAAAATTTCCTTTATATCCTTGCTCAAATATAATTCTATTATTATACCCTCGATTAGAACTATCTATTGATGATTCTATGTCCCGCATAAACTGTTCTGTCTGGTCAAGTAAATCATTGATACCCCATGCAACGCCCTGCATTACATGCGTGTCTTCAATATGTATAACTCTATGTGACAACTCACCCTTTCCTGCTTTGAGCAATACATCACGTACCTGACGAATAAGAGGATCATTAAAAATTTTATTACATGAATCTGTATCGAACTTTGCTAGGATTAAACTTATAACTATCACACCCATTATTAAAGAAAATAAAGTGTAATCAACTATAAAAAGAGAGTATCCTCCAACTAACAAGAGTAAAATATATAAAGATAAGGTTTGTTTAGTGCTGTAAATCGAAGATAAAATCGTCATATGATACTCCTGCTTTTTCTAAAATACTTGTTAACATCTTCCCTGATGCATCGAGCCCTAATGTTTTTTCTTCTTGAAGTAGTTTGTTATACAAATCTGGAATCGTTTGCATAGCTTTAGCTGATGGCTTTCGTCGAACAGAGTGAAAATCCACAACCTGTCCATTTATATCTTTAGTCACTGTAACATTAGCATGTACCCAGTAAAAAGAGCCATCTTTACATGTATTTTTCACATAAGCAAAAATTTCCTTACCCGCGTGAAGTCTGTCCCATAACAACTTAAACACAGCTGCTGGCATATCTGGATGTCTTAAAATATTATGAGGCTGACCAAGAAGTTCACTCTCTTTATAGCCTGATATCTTTATGAAAGTTTTATTTCCATAAAGTATCTTTCCTTTTGAATCTGTTTTTGAAACAATGAACTCTTCTTCTGAGAGTTTTTTTTCATTTTGTGTTGGAGTAGGTTTACTCATGCTTTATCCCTTTTAAGTGATTTAAGTGATTTAAGTGATTTAAGTGTAGCTGTTATAAAATAAAACCTCGTTTAACTATTCGTTTTTTTGACACTTAAGTGCCTGACTATAATAAATGTCATATTTATTATAGTCAGGCACTTATTTATTTCAAAAGCTCCAACAACTCATCTCCAGTAAACTTTACATCATCTTGCTGTTTATCCCCATCATAAATTCCATCTTGAATGAGCTTTTTTTTCTTTTGAAGTTCAAGTATTTTTTCTTCTATGGTGTTTTCAACTATAAGTTTATACACAAAGACTGCTTTTGTTTGTCCTATTCTGTGCGCTCTATCTGTTGCTTGATTCTCAACTGCGGGATTCCACCATGGATCATAGTGAATTACGGTATCAGCCTGCGTTAAGTTAAGTCCAACACCACCAGCTTTTAAGGATATGAGAAAAATATCTACTTTTCCTTGTGTAAATTCTTCTATCACTTCTTCTCGTTTTCTTGTGCTTCCGGTTAATTTTGTATAACTTATTTGCTTCGATTTAATCTTTTCTTCAATAATACTTAGCATCGATGTAAATTGAGAAAAAACAAGTATCTTTCTTCCCTCTGCCAAAAGCTCATCCACCAAATCCATGAAAAGTTCTAGTTTTGCACTCTCTTTTACTTTTTGTGCTTCTTTAAGTTTCAGTAAACTAGGGTCACAACACACCTGCCTAAGTTTAAGAAGTGCATCTAAAATAGTTACATGCGATGAGCCAAGACCTTTATTCTCAACTGCTTGAGCAACTTTTTCTTCCATCGAGATTCTGATAGATTCATAAAGTGCTGATTGTTTTGCATCAAACTGTGTATATTTAATTATCTCACTTTTTGATGGAAGTTCTGATGCAACCAACTCTTTAGTTCTTCGAATCATAAAAGGTTTTATCCGTTTATTTAAAAGTTCTTGTTTGGAAAAACTATGTTCTTTTTCTATGGGTATTTGATAATACTTTTTAAAAAAGCTCAAAGTATCTAAAAATCCTGGCATCAAGAAACTAAAAATACTCCACAATTCTCCTAAATGATTTTCTATAGGTGTACCACTTAAAGCAAGTCTGTGCTCACTGCTAAACTCTTTTATCGCTATTGCCATTTTTGTTCTAGGATTTTTAATCTTTTGTGCTTCATCTAAAACTATGTAAGAAAACTTCAATGTATCAAACAAGTCTTTATCTCTAATGATTAAAGCATAAGTTGTGAGTAAAATATCGTATTTTTCAATCAAGTTAAATCGCTCTGCCCTATCATTTCCATGAAGCGATAAGACTTTTAAATTTGAAGTAAATCTTTTAATCTCATTTTTCCAGTTGGCTATTAACGAAGTTGGCATCACAATAAGCACTGGTTTATGAAGCTTGTTATCTTCTTTGAGTTTTGAGAGGTGTGCTAAGGTTTGGATTGTTTTTCCAAGTCCCATATCATCTGCTAAAATTCCACTAAATTTAAATTCATACAAAAAGTTTAGCCAGTTTAGACCATCTTGTTGGTAGTCTCTTAGTGTAGCATTAAGTGCTTTTGGTACTTCTACCTTGCTAATACCCTTGAAATTTTTAAGTTTTTTAGAAAGTTCTAAAATTTCTCGAGAACCTTTCCATACAATATCATCATCAAAGTTTTCAAGCATATGTGCATCATACGGAGATACTCGGATGCTTCCATCCTTGTCTTTTTTATCCATCAACTCTATGATAGTTTTGATGATAGGCGAAATTATTTTTGTTTGAACCTCAACAAAATGGTTTTCTTCAACTTCTATATTTACAAACTCTGGCATTAAATCAAAGTTATTAAACTCTGCTATTATTGCTGTAACAAGAGGTGCTATTGGTTGACTTACTCCATTAAATTCTAGGTTAAA
The DNA here is from genome assembly GCA_022712775.1 of Sulfurimonas sp. The sequence goes on along the minus strand of JAFLJZ010000157.1, from coordinate 4,921 downwards.
AGAAAGCGAAAACCAATCATTTTTTCCCTCACTTTGAACAACTACTTCTGTACTAGGCTCAAACTTCATCTCAAAATCATCTACATTTTTTATATACCAACCATCATTTTCAAGCGATGCTAAATGAGAAAGTCTGAACTCTTTAAACACTTTTAACTGTGCTTGTCTATTTTCATTCTTTAGCTCTACTCTTATATCCCCATCAAGAATCTCTATCTCAAACCCAAAGTTTTCTATAGTTTTCTTTGCTTTATCTTCAAACTCTAAATCTCTTGTAATCTCTATCTTTTGTTCTTCCTCATAAAGAGAAGATATTTCACTACGAGGCTCATATTTTAGCTCCATGCCCTCATAATTAAAATCAACTTTAAAAGATTTACTTTGTAGATGAATCTGAGGAATTGGTTTTGTTTTTATACACTTTGTTTTAAGACCCCTAGGTGTTTTAATCGCTACACTTGGGGCTGTTTTTCCAAGAATTTTACACACCTTAGCAATATCTTTTTTATCAATCTTAGGTGCTTTACTTAGCTTATTAAAAAGTGACACATCCATATCAAACTTTTGTATAGTGTTTAAAAGCGTGTCTAAAATATACGAAGGACTTGTATCAAGGAGTTTATATCTCTTATCAATATTTGACTTTAGACTATACTCTCCCTTGTATAATTTAAAATCAAATTCTGGCTTATTTATCCCTGGTATTTGCTCAAGTGGCTCTTTGTTTTCATTATAATAACATCTGCGTGTTTTAATAATATCTTGAAGTAAAATTGCTCCAAATGCACCCTTAAATGTATGTTTTGAACCTCCCCATCTACTAAAATCTAAATTTTTTGCTAACTCTACTATCTTGTTGTCCGTTTCATTTTTCATATCAGTATAATAATAACTATCGACAAACTTATACCCATCAAGCTGTGTGCCTTTACCTATTCCACCAGTTTTTAAAAACTTTGATTTGTAAAATTTTAATTCATCGTGTGTTCTATCTGTACCAAATAGTCTATATGTTATGAAAAAATCATTATCTTTTTCAATATCTTTCTTGGAATCTTTTTCTTCATCTACTTCAAGCGTATCTAACCACGCATCTAAAGCATTATCTTTTTGTTTTTGTGGTGAGAGCATTTGCATTTTCATTCTGCCATTTTGAGAATACTCTAAACACACAGCTACTACATGCTTACAGTTGTATGAAACAGGGCAAGAACAGTTTCCTAAAATATTAACTCTGCTCTGCGCTTTAGTAATTGTAATACTTTGAGAATATCTAAAGCTACCATCAACAACACCATTTATCATAATCATTTCATCTGTACTTAGCCTAACAAGACATTTTTTAACTTTATTTAAGTTAAAATATCTATGACCTCTTGAAAAATCATTATAGGACATAAACGTTCTAATTTCTTCCATGCTTAAGTGCATTCACACATCCTTTGTATTATTGTACATACATTTTCTAATTCATCTTCACTCTGCTCTAATCTAGCGATACATCTTATAATCGCTTTATCAACAGTAGGTTGTCTGATACCGCCAACTGCGTAACCTTTTTTGAGTAAAGTATTTTTTATCCTCATAACTTTGCTATTATCATCAATTAAAATTGGAACTATTAATCCATCAATTTCAATATTTAAAATATTTTTAACAATCTTTTTTCGTTTAGCAATTGCATCATATAAGGTGCTAGTATTTTGTAAAATGTATTCTAAAGAATAATGCCCAAGTAATGTATCATACAAAGAAAGTGATGTAGCATAGATGATAGGTTTCGCACGATTAATCAAATACTCTATAATATGCTCAGAAGCTAAGATATACGCACCAAAACTTCCATACGCTTTTCCAAGTGTTCCCATCTTGATATGATTAGGTTTTATTTCGATATTATACAAATCAAATACACCCATAAGCTTATCGCCAACTACTCCTGAACTATGTGCTTCATCCACAATTAAAAGAGCATCATGTGTTTCACATATAGCAAACACCTCTTTTTTAAGTAAATCACCGTCCATCGAATAAATACCCTCAACCGCAACAATATTTCTTTTGCTCTTTGAAGATTCCAATAAGCTCTTTAACTCTTTCATATCATTATGTTTAAAAAATATAACATTTATATGTTCGAGTTTTGTGGCTAAGATTCCCGAAGCATGATATTTTTCATCCATAAACAGCGTATCACCTTTTCGTACTAAGGCTTCTATCATCGCAATATTTGCTGCAAATCCACTCCCTAGAATCACAGCATCTTCAAAGTTATTTGCTCTACACAGTGCATCTTCAAAATCTTTATGAATCTGATGGTAGCCATTTACTAAGAGTGAAGCTTTTGGACTGTGAAGAGAAAGTGAATCAAGTTTTTTGCAAGCTCTATGGTGGAGGTCTTTATTGTGGGAAAGCCCAAGGTAGTCATTCGAAGCGAAATCTAAAACATTTGTATCTAAGACTTTTCTTTCTCTAAATCTTCCTGATTTTCTTAGTGCTTTTAGTTCATTTTCATAGTACATATTAAAGCCACACTTTTAGTATGTCAGTATTAAGTCCCATTGCAGTACTCTCAAAACCTCTAACTTCTTTGATGTAAGTCTTACAAAAGCCCTCAACCATACAAGCACCAGCTTTTCCACGCCACTCTCCAGAATCAAGGTAGCGTTCTAAATCATCTTGGTTAAAATCCTTAAAAATATAATCAGTTTGAGAAATATCAATAATCTTTTTATGGGGAGTTTGTAGAATCATACAGGTTATGATAGAAGTTATGCTTCCACTTTGTGTCATTAAAATATTTCGAGCATCATCAACACACTTTGCTTTTCTCAAAATCTGGTTCTTAGATTTCACAACAGTATCAGCAACTAAAAGTGGATAATCTACACATCCAAATACCTTAATATTAACCTCATACTTTCCAAGTGTTGCTTGGTACACAAAGTTTTTAGGGGATGAGGCGATAATAGAATCTTCATTAAACTCTTTACTCTCTTGAATAAACTCAATCTTAGCCTCTTTTAAAAGCATGGCACGAGTTTGGGAGGAGGAGCAAAGACGAATCATATAATTCTAAATTTCCTCCATAATTTTACTTACAACACTTTTCAAAAGAGGTAAATCATTTTGAACTGTATTATAAACTATCTCAGAATCTACACCAAAATATTCATGTATTAGTAAATTTCTAAAATCTTTTAAATCTCGCCATATTACTTGATTGTATTTTTCTAATGTTTCAACTGAAAGGTGTATTGTAGCTTCACCGATGATTTCAAATTCTCTAATTGTTGCACTATATACTAGTCTATTAGTAGAAAATTCTTCTAAAGATAAGGATTGCGTAAATTCAAAGATAGCGTTTACAGAATCTAGTATATCTTGTAAAAAAAGCAGTTCACCTCTTTTAGACATATACTATTTCTTTGAGTATTTTTTCTTTTGCGATTGGTTTAAGTGAGCTTTCTATTCCTAAATCAACTTTGAGTTTAAAGGCTTTTTCTAATTCTCTTCGTAATGAAAAGAAATTATTTAAACTTTTTTTTTCATTTAAAATTTCGATAGCGATGTCAATATCACTATCATTTGTATTATCATTTCGAGCATAACTTCCAAATAAACCCATTTTAGTAACGCCATATTTGTCTAAAAACTCTTCTTTATGTTGTGATAAAAAATCTAAAATAAAAGTTTTTGTCATACTCTACTCCGTAATAATTTCTACTATTATATCCTAAAGGTTACTTGATAATGTACTTCCTAAATATATAGCTACTACACCAAGAATGATATTAACTGGTATCATATACTTACCAACTAAAGCCATTGAGAACTTTGCTGATTTGATTTCACCATCTCTTAAGAATTTTGCAGCTCTGTTTCTTCTTTTTATCATTACGATATAGTTTAAAAACATTACAGTCCAAATACCCTCTTTTGCGTAACCTAAATCAGCATACTCTGTTGTTTTTAAATCGTATCCTATCAACATTACTACAGCCGTACCAAGCAAAATGATTGTAAAAGGAAAAACGATAATAAAAAGTCTTTTCAGTGCATGTGTAATTCTAAGAAGTCTTTGTTCACCTGATTCTAACTCCATAAAAGATGGATGTGCTGCGTAACGCATAGCAACCATTCCCCCAACCCATACAACCGCACTTATAACGTGTAAAAAAACAATGAGTGTTTTATACTCTGCAAATATTTCTGTCATTATGAAATCGCCTCCGTAATATACTTGAGTGAAACCTCTTTAGCTTCTGGTAGTTTCGTTTTATCTTTTCCACCAGCCTGTGCAAAATCTGGACGTCCACCGCCACCACCACCTAAAATAGGAGCAATTTTCTTAATCCAATCCCCTGCTTTAGCACTCGCATTTTGTACACCACAAGCGATGAGAACTTTGTCACCCTTTACTTGAAAAAGCATTGCACAAAGTTTTTTATTTTGGTTTTTAAGCTCATCAATTTTTTCTTTAATATCACCAGTTGGATACTCTTCAATAACAACAGCAACACCATTGATTTCATTTACAGTAATTTCTACTTTTGCAGAATTTTGTGCATCTTTTAACTCTGCTTTTAAATCACTTAGTGTTGTTTTTAACCGTGAAATTCCAGCTAAAACATCAAGGTTTTTAACTTCTGCTTGAACGTTTTGTACGAGTGTTCTTTGCTCTACAAAGTAGTTGTATGCTGCCTGACCACAAACAGCTTCAATTCTTCTCACGCCGGCACTTACACCACTTTCTTTTGTAATAATAAATGAACCAATATTTGCAGTGTTTTCAACATGCACACCGCCACAAAACTCAACAGATGCAGTATCAAAACTTACAACTCTTACCTCCGAACCGTACTTCTCACCAAACTGTGCTTTAGCTCCGGAGTTCTTCGCTTCATCTATACCCATAACT
>JAFLJZ010000270.1 GCA_022712775.1 Sulfurimonas sp. | reverse complement strand
ATCTTCTTTTTCTGCAATATCTGAATTTACATTCATGTATTTTTCTATAGTTGTATTTCTCCCAGAATCGTTAGAATAAGGGTTGATACCCTCAGCTCGTAAAAGTTCTGCTTTTTCTATTCTTTGTTGAACGAATTTATTTTCAAAAGCCAATATATATTCCTTGTTGTTTTTTAATTTTATTATTTTAGACTGTAATTATGTTTTACTAGTATTAGCAGTTTTTACAGATTCCATAAATCTGCATAGAGTGGTCAGAAATCTTAAAACCAAGTTCCGCAGCAATTGCGTCTTGGCGGTTTTCTATATCCTCATCTACAAATTCTGTGATATCTCCACAAGAAGTACATATCATATGGTCATGATGCTCTTTTGCTCCGAGTTCATACTTTTTCCCTTGTGCACCAAAAGATAGAGAGGTAACCATATGTGATTCTTCAAGAAGCGATAAGGTTCTATATACTGTGGCAATTCCTGTTTTTAGTTCAGGAAAATTGTCTTGTATGAGATGATGAAGTGATTCTGGTGTGAGATGTTCATCAGATTTATAAAGTGACTCAAGTATAACTTCTCTTTGAATAGTGAACTTTAAGGAATTAGCCTTAAGCAAGGTTTTGAAATCATCAAGAAGTTGCTTATATTCAACAGTTTTATCATTAAAGTTTGTAGTTATATTAGACATTTATTTTTCCATATTTGGCATAGAATCTTTGAGTTGTTTGATTGTGTCATCAGCTATGCCTTGTGTTGATTTATCTACAATTTCATTTGCTTTATCTTTTAGAGATACCGCTGTAGCATTGATATCTTTACTTATACCTACTGGATCTAACTTCATAATATAGGAGCCTGTTTGCGTCAAAATAGGAAAAAGAATACTATTTTTTAAGCTAGTATCATCTAAAGTAGATTTAATAGCTTTGATACTGTACGCTGCATGTGCGATAACAGCAGCTATAAAAAAGAATTTACTTGCTCCAAATACAAAGCCTAAAATTTTATCAAAAGGCCCAAGTCCACTTAGTAAGGTTAAGTGTTTAAATGCCATTCCAATTCCAACCATAAGAAGCCAAAAAAGTCCAAGTACAACTAAAAAACCTGTAAAACTAACAGCTGAAGCATTATCAAAATTAAAAATTAAATTATTTAAAAATTCTCCTACTCCATCACCAAGTCTTGAGGCTACAAAGATACCACCAATGATTCCAACAAGACCAAAAACCTCTTTGAAAAAGCCATTGATAATACCCTTAAGACCAAGAAAAAGAATAATGATAGAAACTATAATATCAAAATAATTAACTTCCATTTTTTAACTCCGTATATATTCTATTTTTTCCATTTTCTTTTGCTCTATAAAGAGCCTTGTCTGCTCGTGCTACTATATCATCTGGGGAATCGTCTTTATGAAGTATTGTTGTACCCATACTGACTGTAACATTAAGGCTATTACCTTTGTAGATAAGTTTATTTTTGCTGATTAAATTCAGTATACGCGTAGCAATTTTCATACAATGAATAGCATCTATACGGTTTAAGATAAGTATAAATTCTTCTCCACCATATCTAAATATTTTATCTCCATCTCTAAGAGTTTTTTTAAGAATATTTGCAATAAAAATAAGAATTTTATCTCCAGCAATATGACCATGTGTATCATTTATAGCTTTGAAATCATCAAGGTCAAGTATAAGAAGATGTAGTTCATGTTTGCTATTTTGTTGTGTACATATATAGTCTAAATGTTTAGAAAGTGCACGTCTATTAAACACTTTAGTAAGCGCATCAAGATTAGAATCTTTTTCTAGTGATTCAACCTGTGTTGTAAGTTTTGAAATTATATCGTTTGCTTTTTTAACTTCATCTACCATATGTGATTGGATATCATTAAATTTTTCTGTTATAGCAGGTATATTTATCATCTGATCTGAATAACTTGAAAGCGTTTCTTCATGCATTTGTGTTAATCTCTCAAACCTTTCATTTGTATGTTGGTAGGAGGAAATACTTTTATTAGCAATTTCTTGGTAAGCATTATTAAATGCTGATTTAGCATGTTCTATAGAATCTATTTTTTCCTCAGATATACTTGAGACAATATCAACAGAATCTCTTAGAAATTGAACTACCTGCTCTTTACTTGCTTCATCTTGCTGATTTATATTATCGAGTAAACTTTCGTACATTTGTGTAACAAGAGATTTTAAATCATCTTTTTCCATTCATGAGATTCCTATAGCAAAATATATCGAGATTATACTTATTTAATCCATAAAGATAGCTTACAACGCAAAGTAAGTGCTATTTTAGGTATTTTAAGGTAAAATGCAAAAAAATTATACATTAAGGTCCTATTATGAGCATTTGGAGTCCATCAAGTTGGAGAGAAAAACCAATTTTACAACAACCAACTTATCCAAACCAAGAAGCATTAGATAAAGTTCTTGCAGAATTGAAAAATTATCCACCATTAGTTTTTGCAGGCGAAGCATGCTCATTAAAAAATCAACTAGGGAATGTTGCAAACGGTGAAGCTTTTTTACTTCAAGGCGGAGATTGTGCTGAGAGTTTTGCTGAGTTTCATGCTGATAATATAAGAGACAGTTTTAAGGCTATGATGCAAATGGCAATTGTAATGACATATGCAGGTGGCTTACCTGTAGTAAAAGTTGGACGTATGGCTGGTCAATTTGCTAAACCTCGTTCTTCAGATACAGAGACATTTGATGGAGTTACTTTAGCTTCATACCGTGGAGATATTATCAATGGTTCTGAGTTTACAGCTGATGCTCGTGTTCCAGATCCAAGACGTATGATTCAAGCCTATAACCAAGCATCATCTACTTTAAACCTTCTCCGTGCATTTGCATCAGGTGGTTTAGCTGACTTACATAAAGTACATAGTTGGACCTTAGATTTTGCTCACCAAGCTGATGTAACGAAAAAATACGAAGCTTTATCAGAAGATATTGAAAAATCTTTACAATTTATGGAAGCATGTGGTGTTACTTCTAAAACATACAGAACTTTAAGAGAAACAGACTTTTATACTTCACATGAAGCACTTTTACTTCCTTATGAAGAAGCGTTTACTCGCCAAGATTCTATAACTGGTGATTGGTACGATACATCAGCACATATGTTATGGATAGGCGATAGAACACGTCAACTTGATGGTGCGCATGTTGAATACCTTCGTGGTGTTAAGAATCCTATTGGTGTAAAAGCTGGACCTACAATGGATCCCGATGACCTTGTAAGACTTGCAAATGTACTCAACCCAGAAAATGAAGCTGGACGTTTAAATGTAATCGTAAGAATGGGTGCAGGAAAAGTTGGTGATGGACTTCCTGCTCTAATTAAAGCAGTCCAGAGAGAAGGTTTAAAAGTTGTATGGTCATGTGATCCAATGCATGGAAATACTATTAAATCTTCAAACAATTATAAAACACGTCCAGTTGATGCTATTTTAACTGAGATGAAAGAATTTTTCCAAGTTCATAAAGCTGAAGGTACACATGCTGGTGGTGTCCATATGGAGATGACAGGTAAAAATGTAACTGAGTGTATCGGTGGAAGTTTTACTGTAACTGAAGAAGATTTATCTTCTCGTTACCATACACATTGTGACCCTCGTTTAAACGCAGACCAATCTTTAGAACTTGCATTTTTAATTGCGGATTCTTTGAAAGAAGCTAGAAAGTAATATTTTTTAACATAAGCTCTTTATGAGTTTATGGCTTCAACTTTTTCTTCTATTTCTAAAAGCTCTTCGATTTTTAATTCATACAATTCTTCTAGTTCAGTTAATTCTTTTGCAATAATAGTTAAACCTATCTCTTCATAACATTTTGGATCCGCTAAACAGTTGTTTTTTTCTTCTATTTGCGATTCTATAGTTTCGATTTCCTCTGGTAACTTTTCTAAGGCTATTTTTTCTTTAAAAGTAAGTTTGAGTACTTTTGTTTTTTCTTTTACTACTTCTTTTGGTTTTTCTTTTGTAGCTTCATTTGCCATAGAATCTAGTTCTTTTAATTCTTTTTCTAAGTCCAAATATTCTGAATATTGTTGGTGTGATTCTTCGATTGTTTTATCTGCTTTAAATATGAAAAGTTTTTTTGCAATCTTATCTACAAAATACCTATCATGACTTACTATGATAACAGCTCCTGCAAAGTTTGTAAGTTGTTCTTCTAAAATATTTATAGTAGGAATATCTAAGTCATTTGTAGGCTCATCGAGAATTAAAATATCTACGTCCTTAGTAAAAAGTAGGGCTAGGGCGATTCTATTTTTTTCGCCACCACTTAGAACGCCTATTTTTTTCTCTAAAAAATCACGAGGAAATAAAAAGTTTTTTAAATATCCATATACATGCAAATCTTTACCTCGAACACTTACCCTATCTCCACCATGAGGACAAAAAGTTTCCATCAGATTCTTATCATCATCTAACATCTCTCTGTGTTGGTCAAAATAGCCTATTTTAAACTCACCTTGTTTAATCGTTCCACTCGTAGGCTCCATACGTCCTAAAAGAGCTCTGAGCAGTGTTGATTTTCCACTTCCATTTGGTCCTACTATGGCGATAACATCTTTTTGTAAGATTCTCGTAGTAAAGTTTTTGAGTAGTTCTTTATTTCCAAGAGTTAAACCTAAGTCTTCTACTTCAAAAAGCATTTTTTGTTTGTTAATACTTTTGTCGCGGTTAAAGTGTTTTGCTTCACGTTGAAGTTCCACAGACATTTTTCGTATTTTTGCAGGATTTGTTTTGGCATCTTCTCTTAAATTCATTAGTCGCTCTTTACGACCTTCATTTCTTTTAAGTCGTGCACGAACTCCACGAGCGAACCACTCATTTTCTCTTTTTAAAACACCAAGAAGATTATCATGTTGTTTTTGAAGTGTACGTATCCATTCTGCTTTTTGTGTGAGGTAACTTGAATACCCACCACTATAGGTACGAAGAACACAGTCATCAACTTCTACCGATTTTGTAGCGATTCTATCTATGAAGTATCTATCATGAGAGATGAAAACAAGTGTGAATTTTTCTTTTAAAATCAACTCTTCTAAAAACTCAACCATATAAACATCAAGGTGATTGGTAGGCTCATCTAAAAGTAATATATCGGGCTTTTGTAAAAGTAAAGAGGCAAGAGCAACACGACGTTGTTCACCACCACTTAATAGGTCTATTGGTTTATGCTCATATTGTTTTAAATCAAAGTGTTGGATAATTCTCTCGATCTTATCATCAAGATTCCATGCATTATGATGTTCTATATAGGCAGATATTTTAGCATGTTCATCAAGAAGTCTTTTATTTTCAAAGTCTTCAGCTAAAAGGAGGGATATTTTATTGTATTTTGTTTTTGCATCATTGAGTTCAGCAAGACCATCTTCAACAGCTTCACGGACAGTATGACCCTCTTTAAAGTTGGGTCTTTGGTCAAGCATCTTAATCTCTAAATCATTTTTTGTGATTCTATGTCCGCCATCATGTTCAAGCGTACCATTTACGATTTTCATAAGTGTTGACTTACCACTACCATTTTTACCGATAATAACGATACGTTCACCCTCATCAACATGAAAGTTAACTTCTGTGAGAATCTTTTGTGCGGAATAGTGTTTAGAGATGTTTTGTAGGTCTATTAATGCCATTGATATGTCTTATAATTGATTTGTCTAATGGTACCCTGAATATGGTTAAGAGGTGCTTATTAAGTGAAGGAGCAACATCTTTGGCATAAGATGTTGCAATGAATGAAAAAAATTATACTACCCAATACCACCATAAGTTGATATTGGGACTTGAAAAAATTAAGTTCTAGAACTTATACGAAGCTATAGCACGAAAGTGATTTTGTTTCCCTTCAGTAATATCTGCTGTACCACTATAGTCGTACTCACTAGTTCTTCTTGCATTAAAGATTTTTAACATCCAAGCTTTTGTTGGTTTATATACAAGAACAATATCTGTTTCAGTTGCATCATTGCTAGGTGTCAATGCTCCACCCCAAGCACTATCAGTTTTTGATTTACCATAATTAGCATAAGAAACCATGATTTTTAAACCTTTCATAATAGAATAATGTCCACCAATTTTATAAGCACCTACATCTTGACGGTAAGCATTTCTAGAAAAGATTGAACTTGTGTATGCTGGATCTGCACCAAAAGCATTGTGAAAACCACTCTCAACCTTAAAAGTATTTGTAACACCGGTCATATCATTTGCTTGATCATTTGATTTATTGTATGCAACATATCCTGACCATTTTTTGTTTCCAATCTTTGCTTTAGCTCCATACATGCTATAGTTTAATGCTCCTGCAAGTTTCTCTCCATCTTCACTTTGTGTCAGATACTGAGCATTTAAAGATAAATTTGTACCTTTCATAACAGGCATTTTGTACATAGCATCTGCATATATAGTATTTGAGATATCATGAGCAATGTAATCCCAGATAGAAATTTTAAAGTTTTTCCCAGCTTTATATGTAGCATTAAAAGCTGTCATACCATTTGTTTCTTTTACTCCAGCAGCAGTACCAAGATTTATAAACCTTGCCTGCTCTCTAGCTTCAATGTTCTCTGACTGTGCCATAGTTGGTGTTACAACACCAGCAGTTCCTGTTTTCTCACCGATAAGACTGAAGTCTGTAGCAGAACGAGAACCATAAGCCATAGCATCAATATGTGCTACTGTTAAAGAAAGACCTTTCATAGGTTTAACTGTAACTACACCTGCTTCATAAAAGTTTGGCATTAAAGACCATTTGATTTTTGTTAATGGAGTATTTAAAATTTGACGACCAACTTTAACATCTACCATCTTACTTTTATAATCTAAATATGCTTCACCTAAAAGAGTTTTTGTTTTACCTTCACTATCTGTAAACATACCTTTTGCATTAACATCATCATCGTTCCAGTCAGTTAGACCAGTGTCTCCATTTATATAAAAACCTGCACCAAATTTAAGGCCAGTCAGTACTTCAGGAGTTGTATATTTTAATACACCTAAGTAACCACTTCCATCTTCTGGAGCAAATCCATTAGTATCATCACTGATAATATGCATAACTTTAAATTGACCACTTACTTCGCCACCAGCGAATAGAGCTGTATCTTTTACTGCTGGAGTTTCCGCTTGTAGAGCAACTGTAGCAGTTATAGCTGCTAATGACATAAGTATTTTTTTCATTTTTAATCCCTTGATTTTTAATTATCACAATGATGACATAATATTATCAACTATGTGTTATTTTTATGTTAATAAACTGTTAACAAGACCTTATTTAATTGTAAATGTTTTCTTCTGGATTACTCTAAACTTTTTTGCTTCTTCATTATCTTGCA
>JAFLJZ010000156.1 GCA_022712775.1 Sulfurimonas sp. | reverse complement strand
AAGTATAAAAGCTAAGTACAAGGGTGGACTTGGAGATTCTATTGCTATCAATGGGGCTTGCCTTACAGTTGTAAAAGTTTTAAACGACGGTTTTGCAGTAGAACTCTCACCAGAATCACAAAATCTTCTTGTAATGGAAAACTATAAAAATGAAGTTCATATAGAACCTGCGATGATGATGGGTGATAGATTTGAAGGGCATATTGTTCAAGGGCATGTGGATTGTATTGGTGAAGTGAGTGAGATTAAAAATAATGGTAACTCTTTTGATGTTTTTATAAGTATTCCTCAGAAATTCATCCCCTTTGTAGTACCTAAAGGTTCAATCACAATTGATGGAGTTAGTCTTACTGTTAATGATGTAAGTGCTGATAGTTTTAGATTAACAATTATTCCTCACACGATGAAAGAAACACTTTTTAGAAACTATAAAAGAGGCTCAAAGGTAAATGTTGAGACTGATATGTTCGCACGTTACGTTTCACATATCATCTCGCATCAAGCAAAAGCATCTTCGGGTACTTTAAGTTGGAAAGAAGTTGATTCTATGACGGCTCAATTTTAAATCTTTTTATTAAAAGTATGACAATTTGCCATGCTTTTTAACTTTCATCTTACAATATACTAGAATTACATCGTTACAACTGGTGTTAACTTCTTCTGTGGCTGGGTGAATGTAGGGAATTGGGAAAAGTAGGGTATCCCCAAAAAGGAGGATACACCAGTGAGGTTACTCATTATAATAATGGTTTTAATCGTTTACACAGAACGTTTATATTAAAAAAGTAAGAGCGAATGCTCTTGCTACCATTACTGTAATTGTAACATATTTTATAGGATTAACAAAATCAAAAAAAATACTAAACTACAAGTTTTAAAAGACAACTTCGGACACAATGATTTTAGAGAGCTACAAGAAGAAGGTGTTGATGCTATTTTAGAGGGTCGCGACCTTCTTATGATTTTACCTACTGGTGGTGGAAAGTCACTTGTTTTTCAACTTCCTACACTTATGAAAGATGGTGTAAGTATTGTTATATCTCCACTTATTGCCCTTATGCAAGACCAAGTCGCAGCACTTAAAGCACAAGATATTTCTGCTGATATGATAAGTTCTGCACAAAGCCACGAAGAAATAGAAGAGATCCTTTACCAGCTTCGTATGAAAAACCTTAAATTTTTGTATCTTTCACCAGAGCGATTAAATACCCAGTGGACATACAACTTACTTCAAAGCTTAGACATTAACTTTTTTGTAATTGATGAGGCACATTGTATCTCCCAATGGGGACATGAATTTCGTGATGATTACCGAGCTTTAGGAAATTTAAAACATAATTTTCCTAATGTTAGTATTTGTGCATTTACTGCTACCTCAACTGATAATGTAACGCATGACATTATGAGTGAGTTAAAACTTGAGAATCCTCTCTTACTTAGGGGAAGAATTTTCCGTAAAAATCTTTTTATCTCCGCAGAGAGACGAATTAGTAATGGATACCCACAACTCCAAAACTTTATATCACGCCATGAGGGTGAGAGTGGAATCATCTATGTAAGTTCGAGAAAAAAAACAGAAGAGCTTAGTTCTTTTTTAAATACAAAGGGGTATAAGTCTCTTCCTTATCATGCAGGGATTCCGAATCATGTACGTGAGCAAAACTTTAAAATGTTTGTAAATGACACGGTAGATATTATGGTAGCAACCATTGCTTTTGGTATGGGAATAGATAAAAGTGATATCCGTTTCGTTGCACACATGTCCTTGCCTAAATCACAAGAGAACTATTATCAAGAGATAGGTCGAGCTGGAAGAGATGGAGAAGACAGTGAAGTTATGCTTCTTTTTAATGCTGCTGATATGGTTATGCAAAAACAATTTTTACACCAGATAGATAATAGTGACTATAGAACGCACCTAGAAGCTAAAATAGAAGGCATTTATAAGTACTCCACTAGTGAAATATGTTTTCATAAACAATTAGCAGAATACTTTAACGATACCTTAGACCCATGTAAGGATAGATGTGACAACTGTTTAAACACTGATTCTCCACGACAAGATATAACTAAAGAATCACAAATGATTTTAAGTGCCATCTATAAAACAGACCAAAACTTTGGAAAGAACTATATTATTGATATTTTAAGAGGCTCAAAAGAACAAAAACTTTTGGCAAATAACGCTGATAAACTTTCCATGTATGGAATCGGTACTACTCTTAGTAAAAAAGAGTGGTTTATCGTTTTAGAGCGATTACTTGAACTTGGAATCATAACTATAGGGGAATTTTCCACACTTAAACTTAGTGAAGATGCTGTAAAAATTTTAAAATCTAAAATGACTGTAGATATAAAATCATCACGCCTTGCGGTAGATAAAAAGACTAAAAAAATCAAACAAAAAGAAGATTTTGACTACGATGAAGAGCTTTTTGAAGAGCTTCGTCTTAAACGTGCCGAAATTGCAAATGAAAAAGGTGTCCCAGCCTACATCATTTTCGGAGATAAGACACTTAAACATCTAGCAAATGAAAAACCACATGACAAAGATTCTATGCTTGAAGTAAATGGTGTTGGTGAGAAGAAGTTTGAACAGTTTGGAGAAGATTTTTTAGGTGTAATTAATCCCTAGTTTTAATCCCTTAAAGAAATTACACCTAAATTACACGATATTTTATGTTCCATATTCACTTCTTTGGGACCTACTAATTTAGTTTTACTTGCTATTGTTGAATCTCTAAAGTTTTCACCACTATTTATATAAATATTAAAATCATTTTCATAGAGTGCTAACCTTGTTTTTAGAGCCATTGAGTAGCTAGTTAAAATCCCTGTTTCTTTTATGATTCTAGTAATATCTTTAAAATACTCTCGTGTCCAAAGAATCGGATTTACACTTGGAGAAAAAGCATCTTGATAGACTATATCAAAAGTATTATCTTTAAATTTTTGAATATATTCTCGTGCATCACCTAAAAAGATTTCTATATGTATATTTTCATTATCATATACACCATCTCGCACAAGTGCTAAAATTATTTCTTTGTATTCTTCAAACTCTTTTGGATAGGTAAACTTATTAAGAGACTTTACAAGCGTAGAATCTAACTCAGGTGAATAGATGTTTATCTTTGTTTGTATTTTGTGCTTTTGTATATAAAAAAGTGTCGCTAGAGTATTAAACCCAAGTCCAAAACAGATGTCTAAAATAGTTATTTCAGGTTTATCTTGAAGGATTTTAAAGGCTGGAATCACATGTTTTGTTAGTGATTCATGTAAGGCACCATCACGAGTAGAGTGATAATGCTCACCATACTCTTTACTGTAAGCTGTGTACGAGCCATCTTCGCTTAAAGTAATTGTATGGTGCCCATTGTTAAAAGCAGAATCTACGATTATTGGTCTACTTTTGATAAATCCAATGTAAGTGCATCATTATCCATAATATCTATATCTTTTCTTAAAACTGCCGCAGCAATTGCTTTTGCATCATCAAGTGAGTGCATTTTATATGTACCACATTGGTAAATATTTAACTCTGGAATATCACTCTGCTCTTTAACATTCGTAACATCTTTCATAGCAGCTTCCCAAGCATCAGCTACTCTCTCTTCAGATGGAGAACCAAGTAAACTCATGTAAAAACCCGTTCTACAACCCATAGGAGAAAGGTCAATAATCTCAGTATCTTTAGAATTTAAATGATTTCTCATAAATCCTGCAAATAAATGCTCAAGCGTATGAATACCTTCTGATGATAAAATTTCTTCATTTGGTTTAACAAAACGTAAATCAAATACTGTAATATCATCACCACTAGGTGTTTTCATCCCCTTTGCACGTCGTACTGCTGGAGCTGGCATTATTGTATGGTCTACGGTAAAAGAATCGAGTAATGGCATTGTATATTTCCTTGTTAATTAATTATAAAGTATTTTAGTAGTTTTTTGATTTGCTTTTGTTGAAAGAAGGAAATTAATAAGTTTTCGAATTGTAACACAAGAAGAACTAAAACTTAAGACTTAAGTACATCTAAGTATTTATCAACTCTATTTAAAAAAAACAATCTATAATTACGGATTACAAAGGTTTTAGAACAGGAGGGGAAGTGGAAAATATTATATTGCTTATTCCAAGCATACCAATTTTCATAGCATTGATTTTATTTTTTGTTAGAAAAAAAGAACTTATTCCAAAGGTCAGTCTTGTACTCTCAACGATGGTTGCTTTGCTTTCATTATTTGGAACATATTACGTTATAAGTACGGGAGAACAAATCGTTGGGTTTGATGGCTTACTTATTTATAATGAACTCTCCGCTATTTTAGTTCCTTATGTGGCGATTTTAGGTTTAGTTATTCGTAAATATGCAACGAAGTATATGTGGGATGAGGCTGGTTATAGAAGATTTTTTATCCTTGTAAACTTCATCTTTGCATCCATCTACTTGTTTGTAATGAGTAACAACCTTATTGTACTCGCCCTTGCTTGGCAACTTTTAAGTATCAGTTTATACCTTCTCGTCTCATTTAATGTAGGTTCAAACACAGCCGTAAAAAATGCTAGATGGACGATGTACATTCATAAAGGTGCTGATTTAGTTTTTATGTTCGCAGTTATTCTTACATATAAAACATTTGGAAGTTTTAATTTAGCAGTACTAAGTGAGCAATGGCTAGCAATGTCTTCGCAACCTGTTGATGATCCAATGATTTTTGTGATTGGTCTACTTTACTTACTAGCAGCCATGATGAAGTCTGCTATTATGCCATTTCATATTTGGCTGCCTTACACATCAGAAGCCCCTACTCCAGTGTCTGCGATAATGCATGCGGGTGTTGTAAATGTTGGTGGAATTTTACTTAACAAGATGGCTTACTTACTCTTACTAGCACCTGCAGTTTTAAATATTGCCTTTATCGTAGGTCTTATTACTGCGATTGCGGCATCTTTACTGATGCTTGTAGTTTCTGATATAAAACGAGCCTTGGGATACTCTACTGTTGGACAGATGGGATACATGATTATGGAAATCGGTCTTGGTGCCTTTTCTTTAGCAATTTATCACTTGATTGTACATGGAATTTTCAAAGCTACGCTCTTTTTAGAATCAGGTTCTCTTATTAAGTTAGCGAGGCACGATTCAAATCTTCCAAAGCGTCTTTCGTATAAAATATTTTGGGAAGATAAGGTTAAAAGCAACATGAAACAAACTTTTAACTATCTGGCGCTCTTTATTATTGTTCCTATTGTTGTTTTTATTGGGATTAAAATTATCTTAACTGAGGACTTCTTTGAGTTTAATGCTGCGATTATTATTTTAGCATTTGCTTGGCTTTCGGGAACACAACTTTTTATGTCATTTTTTAAAGCATCTAATTCTGATTCAATAATGGTAATGTTTGCTTTGATTGCTTCATTTATTGTCATTCTATTTACTTATGAATTTGTCGGTTTAGCACTTGAGCATTTTATTTATGGAGCGGATGGATTATTATTTTATAAGGCTGCTACATTTAATGTGACTATGATAATGATACTTGTAATGCTGGCTGTGATTATGATTATTGGATGGATATTTATGTATAAGCAACACTTTGGTGGTAGTGATGCTGCTCTAGATAAGGATGAACCAAAAAGATTTAAATGGTTATTTTATAAATTCTTAGTAAAAGAAGGCTATTTCTTTAGTCTCTTTAAAATTTTCAAAAAAGGTAAAGTATAATGTTTGATATTTTATTCTTATTATTGGCTGCTGGTGTTCCATATTATTTCATTTTAGAAAAGTATACGCAACTTAGGAGTAAACATATATTTTTGTTGAGTGGATTTTTACTTTTATCTGCGATTATTCTTTCATTTTTTATACCTAATGAACATAAAACTTCACTTGTTATCATCTCTTTTATAAGTGCATTGTTTTCTATCTACAAAGCAACAAAAACTACAAATTTTTATAAACTAGGCTATTACTTAATATTTATAAATGCACCATTTTTTATTCTTTTTGAGGATGCAGGTGCAATGTATAGTTTTTCACTTCTTGTATCATTAAGTGGTTTTTATCTAATAGCAAGATTTTACGAAAAAAACTATGGGAGTGCGAATTATCGCCATATTACGGGAATCACACTTGTAACACCTTGTGTTGGTACATACTTGAGTATTTACCTAATTGCTCTTGCTCTTTATCCTCCCTTTCCAAATTCACTCTTTTTCCTAAGTCATATTTTTAATAGTGAACCGAACACGCTTTGGTATATTGTAGTAACGACGCTCTTCTTTGCTAACTTCTCTCTTGCTATGGGAGTTATGAGAGCTACTTTATTTGGAAGACCACATTCAGATATTCACTATGTTCATATGAATACAAAAGAAAAAACAATGCATTTCTTAATTGTAATACTACTTTTAAGTCTTAGTTTCTTTGGATTTAAGGAGATACTTCTATGAGTATTATAGAAAAACTAGATTCTGTTAAAGATACAATCCCTCACTATTGGCCTATAGGATCATTTATTCATCATAATCCTCTCAAAGGATTCGAAGATTTACATTTTAAAGATGGATTAAAAAAAGCGCAAAGTATATTTGGTGGGAAAGTCTATATGGATTCATCATATTATATGGGTTTATATGAAGAGGGTAAGATTGATAGTTTAATATTTGAAAATAACATTAAAGAATCTCTTGCAGAAAAAGGTTTTGATATTTCTTTAGAGTTTGCCAAAAAATTTCTTATGGAAGTTAGCCCGAAATGGGGAAGTCTAAGAATCGAACTTTTATCTAAGGTAGAGAAAGTTGATGATGCACTCTATGCACACTTAGAAGAACATTCTATTTTTCATGATAAACAAGTATGGTTACGTCAATTGACAAAACACATGACTTTATACGAAATTGGTGATGCACTTTTTGGTAATGATAATAAAGATAGCATTGAGAAAAATATTATTGAATTCGTTTCCCGATTTGTAGATGAGAATCAAACAACAATGCGTATGCCAAATAGAGAACTTGGTATGTTTGAGGCTTTTAAACTTTTTGAAGATTTTACCTATGAAAAAGATGCTGAAAGCTTTGTTGAGCAGTCCTTAAAAACACTCCATGTACAAAATATTGAGCATTATTTATTAACACACCTGCTTAAACTTCATGGCTGGGCTGGATTTATTAAATACCGTTCAACAGATGCAGATAATGCTTCACAGCAAGAGTACCCAGCTACCTTAATAGACTATATCGCTATACGACTACATTATGAGATAGAAGCAGTAAAGAAATGTAAGCTTAGTAGTTTTAAATTATTTGAAGAATATGCAAGAGAGCACCTTGATGATGTGATCTTACAACTTCTCAAACATAAAGATAAGCTTTTTGGACCAGCACTAGATGCCTTAGAAGACAATGAAGAAACTTCTAAAGTTTTAGCTGATCATGTAAAACATGAGTTGAATCTAGATGCTTTACAGGTTCAACATTCTGATGAAGTCTTGCAAAGTAATTTACCCTTAACCGAGTTAGTTTTAATCATTCAACAACTTAGAGAAGAAGAAGGCTATATATGGCTTAAGTCACTTGAAGACAGTTATATACATAGTCATGTTGATAAAATTATTAATGCAAATAATAAAGCGCAAGAAAAACCAGCGGCATCTATTACATTTTGTTTGGATGTTAGATCTGAAGTTATGAGAAGAAATATTGAATCAAGTGGTCCTTATAAAACTTATGGTGCAGGTGGATTTCTAGGTATGCCAATGGCATTTGTAGAGTTTGATAAAGCACATGAGATTTTTTTAGCACCTGCTATTGTAAAAACTAATAATGTTGTATTTGAATTGCCTATAGAATCTCATGAAGATTATAAATCAAAAACACTCATGAATAAAACTACAAAAAAAGTCTTAAGTGACTTAAAAAATAATCCTTATACACCATATATTATGGTTGAAGCAATTGGATGGATTTTTGGGATTAAGCTTTTTGGTCAAACTTTTTTACCTCAAAAGACAAAAAAGTTTCTTTCAAAATTCAAACCTAAGAAGCCAAAAACGACCTATACACTTGATAAACTTTCTTCTGGTGAGATTGAATTTTATGTTATTAAACTTCATACGAAAATCATCCGTGCAACTTTAATAGAAAATGTAAAAAAAGAGTATTCTGATTACGAGGTAGAATCAATACGAAAACATCTTATATTTAATGATAATTTAAATGTAGAGATTCCTGATTTTGTAATCCAAAAACTTAAATCTAAGTATAAAATTACGCCTCAAGATTATGAGTATCAAAAAAATAAATTAGCTATGGTTGGTTTTACACTTGAAGAAAAAGTGAAGTATCTCCATAACTATTTAACAATGATTGGTCAGGTAGATGCTTTTCCTGAATTTGTAATTCTTTCTGGTCACGGTAGCATTTCAGACAATAACCCATTTGAATCAGCACTTGACTGTGGTGCATGTGGAGGAGATATTTCTCTTCCAAATAATAGAGCACTTTGCATGATAGCAAATAATACAGAGGTTCGTGAAGCACTAAAAGAAAAAGGGATTTATATCCCATTTAATGTAAGATTTATACCTGCCTTGCATATTACTTCTACTGATGAAATGAAATATTATGATACTGATGATTTATCTCCAGCAGAATCATCTAGGTTTTTTAAGATTATGCATGATTTTGCTAAGGCATCCCACAGGTCAAGAGAAGAAAGAATACAATCCCTTCCATATACAAATACCCAAGAAGATATTATGGTTAAATCTATGGACTGGTCTGAACCAAGACCAGAATGGGGACTTGCTGGGAACATGGGAGTTTTTGCTGGTCCGAGAGATTCTGTAAAACATATTGAATTTAAGAACAGATTCTTTTTGCATTCATATGATTACAAACTTGATAATGATAATGCAGATATTCTCACACGCATTTTTGATGGACCACTGGTTGTAGGTGAATGGATTAATTTAGAACATTACTTCTCTACCGTTGACAATCATGTGTATGGGGCTGGTTCAAAGGTATATCATAATGTTGTGTCAAAGATAGGTGTTTTTAGCGGTAATTACAGTGATTTAAAAATTGGACTTCCGACACAGTCAGTTTTTTTAGAAGGCAAAGCATACCATGAACCTGTAAGACTTCTTACATTAATGGAAGCACCACTTCAAATAGTTTTAAAAGCGGTTGGGAATTCACTGGCAAAGCCTTTTATTCTCAACGAATGGATTAGACCTGTTGTTATAGACAGAGAGGCTAAAAAAGTTTACTCGTATGAACATGGTGAATTCATTGTAATAAGAGAACTAACTTAATAAATAATAAAGGAAATAAAAATGTATAGAATAGAAATAGAAAAAGAATGTAGTTGTATTAAGAAAAGTGGTTTAATGGAAAGAATGGAGTTTGATACTCGTGAAGATATGATTAATAAGGCACGCGTTCTTGAATGTCGCATGAATCAAGAATTTTGTATGACACATTTTTTTGAAGCGGTAGATTACGGAGAGAAGATAGTAATCCATAGCAGTGTAAGACCTGTAGAAGATGAGGATGAGGATACTGAAGATGCAAGAGACCTTATTCATAAAAGTCCTATTGTAATTGGATTTGATGGTAGCCAAGTTGCTCCAAAAGATAGTGGATCAAACTAGGAAGAACTATGCCTTATGATGTAATTGATAGAGATAGTATAAGAAAAATGGTACGTGAATTTTATGCTATTATCCTACAAGATGATATTTTAGCTCCTGTTTTCACTAAAGCTTTAGGTGATGATTTAGAAGGTGGAAAATGGCATGAACACTTTGGTACTCTAGAGAGTTTTTGGCTTATGCTAATGACAGGGCAAAGAGGTTATAACGGGGATCCATTTCCTCCACATGCCTTTTTAGGACCACTAACTCCTGAGAGTTTTGAGCGTTGGTTAGAACTATTTCATGAAATAATATATCGATTCTACATCCCAGAAGTTGCTGATAAATTTTATAAAAAAGCTCAAATTCTAGCGAACCAATTTATGGATAATCTTGGTATGAATGATGAAGATGATGATGACTAAATAGAGACTTCACAATCTTTAGTCATTAAACTTTCTAACCATTGGATATGTTCTTGTGTAAATTCTATTTTATTGTAAACTAAATCTAACTCTTTTAAATTCACAAGACTTTCTATCTCTTGGGGTAACTTTGTAAGTTTATTTTTCCACAGAGTTAATTTACTTAAATTTATAAGTTTTCCTATCTCTTTTGGAAGAGAGCTAAGCTGGTTTCCTCCAAGTTCTAAAATCTTTAAATTAAAAAGATTACCCATCTCTTTAGGGATGGCTTCAAGCTTATTCTCTTGAAGAAGAAATAGTTGTAAGTTTTTTAAATTTCCAATTTCTTTTGGTAAACTGCTTAATTGATTTCCTGAAATATACAGTTCTTCTAAATGAGTAAGTTTTCCTATCTCCGCTGGTAATGCAGTAATCATATTATCCAAAAGATACAGTTGTTTTAAATGGATAAGACTTCCTATTTCGCAGGGCAAATTTTTCAGTTGATACCCTAAAAGATTAAGTCTTGTTAAGTGTATTAACCTCTCTTTATCTCTTGGTAATCCTCTAAAATAACCACCCTTTAAATAAGAATCATGTTCTATCCACTCTAAATCAGGAATATTATTTTCATCTGCCCAACTCCACAGTTTTTGGATTTCTTTACTTATCAAATCCAAGTAATTTTCCAAAAAGTTTATCTTCTGTAAGTCCCATTTTTGCTGAAGTCATTAGGTTGTTTTCTTTATAGTATTTTAGCAGTTCATCTGCATCTTGACCTGTCACCATTGCTTGGTAACCAAGAGCAGCGTGAACCTCTTGTTCATGTACTACAACACCCTCTTTAATAGCTATAGCTTCAACAATCAGTGCAGCTTTTATCGTAGCGCGTGCTGCTTCACGTACAGACTCTCTTAACTCAGCAAATTTTGCTTTATCATCTATGTATGGTTTATGTTCTTCTTGAGTAAAAGACTTTGTTTTTTCACGTACTTTTGCATCTATTTCTTGTTCTACAACGTTCTTAGGTAAAGTAAAGTCAAATTTTGAAAGTAATCCTTTTACAATCTTTGGTTTAAGTTCACTCATATAAAGTTGTGAAAGTTCTTCAGATGTGATTTGGTCTGCTAATTTTTGCTTAAGAGTATCAAGTGTAGCGGATGTATCACTAAGTGTTCTTTGTGCAAAAGCATCATCTGGAGTTTCGGCTTTTTGTTCTTGAATCTCATGGAGTTTAACAACAAACTTAGCCTCTTTACCTGCTAAGTCTTCTGCCTGATAATCTTTAGGAAAAGTCACTAAAACAGATTTTTCTTCATTATATTCCATACCAATGAGTTGTTCTTCAAAACCTTCTATAAATGAGTTAGAACCAATGCGAAGATTAAACGTTTCTGCAGTACCACCTTCAAAAACTTTTCCATCTATAAATCCCGTAAAATCTATAACAGTTACATCACCATCAACAACTGCTCTTGGATTAGCAATCTTAGAGAATGGGGCTTGCTGAAGTACAAACTCAGAGAGTTTTTCTTCTATAGCTTTGTCACTTGCTTGAGGTTTAGTATAACTCGGTATTGCGTCCATATAATCTATGTCTACATTTACCTCTGGACTTATAGATAAGGCTACTTCAAAGTAAACGCCCTTATCGTTTTGCTCAAATTTTTGAAGACCAGGTTGACCTAAGACAGTTTGAATTTTAATGTTTGCTTCTTTTATTCCAGCATCAATAAAATCTTTAAATGCCAATCCTGAAGCTTCTTCTTTAATTTCTTCATCTGTAGCTTCAGTATCTGATTCTTTAGCCTTTTGCTCTGTAAGTTGAGTAACCTTTTCATCAATTATACTATTGTCTACTGTGCCACTCAAAATGAAATTTATATCGTCTAATTTTTCTACTGTAACTTTCACTGCAATCCTTTTGCTTTTTAATAACGAATTTTACCATTATTGTCTAAAAATAACTTTTTAAGATATTTCATTTAAATTAATTAAAAAATTGTTTTGTTATGGGAAAAATAAAAAGGAGGATTATTATTATTATATGGAGATTTATTTCGATAGATGCCAAAAGGCATCATCGAATAGGGAATTTACCCTTCTTGACCAGACATAACCATAGTAATACAGTTTCTATCAAGCATATCAGTACAAACGTATACACATAGTGCACACCCTTTACATCTATCGATATCAACCCATGAAGT
>JAFLJZ010000155.1 GCA_022712775.1 Sulfurimonas sp. | reverse complement strand
GAACGTAACCCATAAAAAGATTGTGGTTTCCGATAATAGTTTTTCCACCACCACCTTTTGTACCAGGGTTGAAAAGTGTAAATTCTCTGATTGTATTGTTATCACCGATGATTAATTCAACATCTTCACCATCAAATTTTAAATCTTGAGGAATAGAACCAATAACAGCATTTGAAAATATTTCATTATTTTTACCTATGGTTGTTTTTCCATAAATGCAAGAATTTTGTGCGATAGTGGTGCCATCACCAATAGTCGTATCTTTTGATATAAAACAAAATGGACCAATTTGGACATCTTTACCAATAACTGCACCATCTTCAATAATAGCGTGAGGGGAAATTTGAGAACTCAAAATAAGACCTTTTACTTGTCTACTATCATTGCTTTTAGTTCAGCTTCTGATACCATTTTATCATCAACAAAAGCTTCACCTTTAAGTACCCAAATTGAGCCTTTGTTTTTGATTACATTTATACGGTACTCTAATTTATCCCCTGGTTTAACGGGTGCTCGGAATTCTGCTTTATCAATACTCATGAAATAAACTACTTTGTTTGCTGCTTCTTCTTTTGTCATATCCATACTTTTAAATGCTAAAATACCACCAGCTTGTGCCATACCTTCTAAAATCATAACACCTGGATATATTGGATGACCTGGAAAGTGACCTTGAAATACATTATCGCCTATAGTTACATTTTTATATCCAACTATAAGTTCATTTGGAGTAAGCGCTGTAACTCGGTCTAAAAGTAAAAAAGGGTAACGATGAGGAATGATTTCTTGTATTTCCATAACATCCATAGTCATAAGCAAAGCCTTGTAAATAATTTAGCTTATTTTACCCTAATTTATATTATAAAATGATTAGTTTTTCTTTTACGTCTTCGTAAGTTAATGCATTTAGTTCAATGAAGAGTTTGTTATCTATAATTTCATTAACGATGATTATTGGTGTAAGGTCATAGGGAGTGTTAAGTAGCGTACTTCTTAGTTGAAGTTCTTCATTAAAATTAAGAGGATTGAAAATTAATTCTTTAATAGTTTTATAGTTCGAAGAAGCAAGAAAATTAAAGTGTTCTAATTGTATAAATTTAATCTCTTCACGGTTAAAATAGTGTATATTATTGTCTTGAAATTCTATTTTTCCTTGTGCTTTTTTTCGTGGAAGTGTTGAATATGAGAGTGCATAAGCTTGAATTACTTCTTTTTTACTTTTAAGAAGTCTAAAACTAAGTTGTCTGTAATTGAGAAACTTTTGTTTAATTATTTTATATTTTGTATCTAGTTCTTCAAGCTCTATTCTATGTTTATACATTTGTATGCGTTCTTCAATAGAAGCTGGTAGAATCATGTTTGAAATTGGGGAGAACATCTCATCCATTAGTTTGTCTTGTTGCTCTCTTTGCATTGTTAAACCAAAAATACAACCACAATAATCTTGACGATAGAGTTGTTCCTCTTTTGTGACACGAGATTGGTCTTGTGTCCCACCTTTTGCACGATAATCAACTGCTATAAACTCTACACCATGTTTGGCATAAAATGCGTCACCAACACGTTTAAGTTGTTCTTGAGATTTTAAGGGGCTTACGAGAAGGGTAGTTGTGATTTTTTTTTCACCAAGTTCTAAGGCTTTTTTAGCACTTACTGAAAAACGTTTGTCAAAACAAACTTCACAGCGTGCACCTTTTTCTCTCTCTTTTTCTAATCCACGGACTGCCTGAAGCCAATTTTCATAATCGTATTCACCTTCAAGTACTTCGATTCCTAGTTTTTTGCAAGAACGTTGTACATCTAAAAGGCGAAGTTGGTATTCGGAGTAGGGGTGAATATTTGGGTCATAGAAGAACCCAGTGAGTTTTTCATCAGGGTAGTCTACTTGAAGTTTTTCTAAAAAAAAGTGTGAGTCCACACTACAACAAATGTGAACTAACATAATTTATTTTTCTTCTGAAGCTTTTTCTTCAACATGAATAGGTTTCATTGCAGGGAAAAGAAGAACATCTCTAATGCTATGCTCATTTGTTAGAAGCATAACAAGTCTGTCTATACCTATCCCTTGACCAGCTGTTGGTGCCATACCATAGCTAAGTGCATCGATGAAATCCTCATCCATTTCATGTGCTTCATCATCACCCGCATCTTTAGCATCTACTTGACCTTTGAATCTTTCGTATTGGTCTATTGGATCGTTAAGCTCTGAGAAGGCATTAGCTATTTCGCGTCCAGCGATGAAAAGCTCAAACCTTTCAGTAATAGCAGGATTTTCATCACTTCTACGTGCGAGTGGTGAAATTTCCACTGGGTATTCAGTAATAAAAGTAGGGTCAATTAGTTTTTCCTCAACAAATTCATCAAAAAGTTCACCTTGAAGCTGACCAAGATTCATACCTGGTTTAACAGAGATATTTTTAGATTTTAAGTATGTGATGATTGATTCCTTATCGTTACAAGATTGGGCAGGAACACCACCAATAGTTGTTAGTGATTCTATTAGAGGAATCTCTTTGAAATTTTCAAAATTTATTTCCATATCTGCATAAGGAAGAATCGTAGGTAAATTTAAATGCTCAAAAAGATACTTAAAATACTCTTTTGTAATGAGGATTAAATCTTTGTAAGTTTTATATGCCCAGTAAAATTCTATTGATGTAAACTCAGGGTTATGAGTAGCATCCATGCCTTCATTTCTAAAGTTACGGTTAATCTCAAATACTGCTTCAAATCCACCAACGATTAAACGTTTTAAGTAAAGCTCAGGTGCGATTCTAAGGAACCTATCAATCCCTAGTGCATTATGATGTGTAACAAATGGTTTTGCATTTGCTCCACCAGCAATTGGGTGCATCATAGGAGTTTCAACTTCTAAGAAACCTTT
>JAFLJZ010000154.1 GCA_022712775.1 Sulfurimonas sp. | reverse complement strand
CAGAAGACTGTACTTTAGTAGATAAATCTATGATGTCATTCTTTGCATCGACTAAGGTCTCATTTGCTCCTTTTATATCCTCCCTGCTCTCTTTAGCATCTGTAATCGCAACTGTTATTTCATCTCTAATTCTGTCAGATTCGGTAGTTGTTTCACCTATAATTAAAACAGATTCCTCAACTCGTTTCCCGACATTATTTGCAGTTGTTGATAGCTCGTGAGATATTGCAACATTTTCATCACTATCATTTTTCACAGTACAAATAACATCTTTAACATTATTAATAAAGTTGTTCATTACTTTAGCAGTTTCTCCAACTTCATCACTAGTATCAATATTAATATTCTCTGTTAAATTCCCGTCAGACAATTCATTCGCTACTCTTCTAATCTCCATCAGTGCGTTTACGATATATTTTGATATGATAAAAGCTAATAATGCACTAAAAACTAAAACTATTACATTTATAATTAACATCCACATCAAAGAGTTTGATTCTTTTTCATTTATTTTTTCAATATGCTTTATTAAATCTATAGAAAACTGATCTTCTACTTGTTTAAGTAAATTTATCTTCGTTGTGATTGTTTTAAACCAGTACGAAGCTTGTATATTAGAATCAGAAACTGCCTTTGCATCAAGAATAATTAGACGCATTTTATTAACTTCGGTAATTGAATTACCTTTTACTGTACTTTCTAAAAAATTTCGAGCTTTTTGTGTGGCTAAAACTTCAAATGATTTTAAATAACTGTTTTGTTCAGATATTAAGCTGTTAAATTTCAAGCGATCTTGTATAGTTGCTTCACCTTTTGCAAAGACACCTGCACCTATAGCTCTCTCAATCCCTGCTCTCTCTTTTGAATATAAAAAGTTCGTGTATGCATTTAAATCTTTTACTATACTATCTTGAGATGACTCTTTAGCTAAAACGGCGATTGAATCAAGAAAATCGCTATTCATGCCGGTGTAATATTTTAGAGCATTCTTTTTTGATATCGTTAAAAGTTAAACTTGTTCTCGAATATTTTGAATATTATTAAAAACTGCCAATGCACTATTTAGATTTTCAACAAATTTTTTAGGTAAAGCATTAAGCTCAAGACCATTCATTGCATCTTGTATATCTACTCTTTTTATATCTGTAGATTTTTTTTGATTACTTAAGGTCTCAACAAATTTTGTTCCCTTAGAACTTAAGAAACCTGCAGTTGCACCTCTTTCTTTTTGTATCTCATGAACTAAAGAACTGATTTTTACAGAAAGTTCTAAACCATTTTTAAGCACTTGTCCTTCATTAACAATTGCCATTTTACTACTAACAGAAAATAGTATTAAAAAAAGTAAAGCTACCGAAGGAATAATGAAGATTAAAAAGAGTTTGCTACGTATACTCATGTTATAAAAGAAAGACATTTTTTCATCCTTAATAATTATATAACTCTATTGTAGAGTAAAGTTATCACAAAAATATATGAAGATAAATTATATATTAGTTAAATTGCGGCTGTAAAAAAGGAATAATTTGCTTCTTACGGCTAAGAACACCATCCATCCACATTTGAGAGTTTTCTAACTTCATATCAAATGCAGTCTCAATTTTACTCTCATCATCACTTACGGTTAAAAATGTTGAGCCTTCTTTCATAATGTCAGTTAAAAGCACGATAATAGTATGTAAACCCTCTTCTGCTTTCATAACTTTCATATCTGCCATGATTTCATCTACTCTTGGATCAAGAACTGAGATATCTACCATTTCAAGTTGATTGATACCTACTTTCATACCATTCATCTCAAAGGCTTTATAATCTCTTGTGATTAAGTCTCTTGGGGATGCTCCATCCACTTGAGACTTAGCTATAAACATATCCATTGCAAGTTGTTTATAATCTTTAACTCCACAGATAGCTGATAACTCTTTAACAGCCTTAGTATCAACCTTTGTACATGTTGGTGATTTAAAAATAACCGTATCACTTAAAATTGCACACATCATCATTCCTGCAATATCTTTAGGAATCTCAATGCCATGTGCTTTATACATCTCATATACAACTGTGTTTGAGCATCCAATTGGACGAATCCAGCACTCTAGTGGAGTTGTAGTTGTTAGGTCGCCAAGTTTATGATGGTCTACTATTCCAAGAATCGTAGCTTCCATGATGTCATGAGGAGCCTGAGCCTTATCTGAAAAGTCAATAATATAAACATTTTCACCAGCTACAGAAGTTTTTAACTCAGGTAATGTTCCATCAAATTTATTTAAAATAAATTCAGTTTCTGCAGATATTTCACCTTGACGTGTGGGGATACAATCTTCACCAAGTTGATTTTTTAAGTAAGAAAGAGAAATAGCACCTACGATAGAATCACTATCCGGGCTTGTGTGTCCAAAAACATATGTTGACATGAGATGACCTTTTAAAAATTTCTGTAATTATACTAAAATTTTATTCAATTACATTTACTCTTTCAACCTTGTTCCCATTTTTAATAATCTCGATTCTATCGCCAGCTTCAATATCGTCTTGTTCTACAACAATAATTATCGTTCCTCCGTAGTCTAACTCAACTGTTAACTCCATCCCATCAGATTTCCCAACTTCAGAACCAACGGCTGAACCAACTAAACCACCAAGGACGGCACCACCAAGTGATACTAACCAATTACCAGAACTGTACCCTGCTGCTGAACCTGCCACACCACCGATAACAGCACCAGTAGATTCTCCTTTTCCAGTATCTGAAATGACTATATCTTGTGTTCTAGTTACGATACCTGTTTCACTGGTCTTGATTTGTTTATATGATTTTCCATCATACTCTGGACCATTATTTGTAGCACACCCACTTAATAACAACAACGATAAAGCACTACCTGCTAGTGTTCTTTTTATCATTTTATAAACTCTACAACTTCATCAAAATCTAGTCGTAACTGTGTCGACTGCTCATTAATTCTATATCCAAATGGTACAACAACGGACAAACGAAATTTTGATGTATCAAGTCCTAAAAAATTTTCAACTTTTTCTTTTTCAAAACCCTCTATAGGACAAGAATCAATCCCCATGGTAGCACCAGCTGTCATCATATTCCCAAGTGCTATATATGTTTGTCTTGCCGTCCATGATTCGATGTTTTCATCAGAACTTAGGGTACTTTCTAAATGGGAATTATATAAATCAAGATAAAAATCTAAATTTTCTTGCGACATCTCTCGTCTCAAAAATCTCTTTTTTACTAAACCTGATTCTGGTTTTACAGATTCAATACCTGTTAATATAATCACAAGATGAGAACATGAAGTTATCTGCACCTGATTCCAACATGCAGGTTTCAATTTTTCTTTTAGTTCTTCATTTGTAATCACTAAAAATTTCCAAGCCTCCATACCAAATGATGATGGAGACTTACGCCCAGCTTCAAGTATATACTTTATATCCTCATCAGATATTTTTTTACTCTCATCAAATACTTTACACGCATGTCTAAAATCCATAGCTTCTTCAAATGTTTTCATAGTTTTTCCTCAAATTTATAATTTTTTAGCAAAGCGATGAAAAAATCTTGCAGGTGAAATTCTATCGCTTATTTTTTTAGCACTTAAAATGTGTTCTACTAGTATCTTAGCCAAATACGGAGCTAAAACAAAACCGTAACCACCGTTTCCATTTATCATATAAAGATTAGGATAGTAGTCATATTTTGCATAATCGCCTTTTTTTACTTTAAAGTTTATCTGTGAAGATTCTAAGGTTATCTTTGACATAACAAGCGAGCCAACTAGTGGCATATAATCAAAAGAACCTGAGCGTAGACCTGTGTAGTCTTTTATCACCTCAACGTCTTTTAACTCTATACTATGAGCGGCTTTTTCAAGTAACTCTTTACGCCCCGATTCTATGTCATAAGGTTCTGTTGAAGTCTCAGGATGATAATGTACATTATGCGTAGCACCTATTGAAAGCACTCCATCTTTACTTGGAGAGATAGAGACAAATTTATGAAGCGCATTTTTATTTTCTGTACTTGTTTTAACATCTATACGATGACCCCAGATTCCACGAAGTTGAATATATGGTTCTTTGATTACCTGCTCATATGCCCCAGTTGCTAAAACAACATCTTTAGCTGAGTATGTTTCGTTAACTACCCATAGACCATCATCATATATCAAAGTATCTACCTTTGATTCTATAAGCTTTGCACCCTTAGATAAAGCATTACACATAGCTTCGGCATTAACTATTCCAGATTCTAAAGTAAAGGTCTCAGAATCATCTTGTGCTGTATGAATTAGGTTTGTTTTTGTAAAAAGATGAGGGAAATTTTTTTCGTAAAAACTCATACTATAAGCAAAAGCTTTATCTATAATCTCTTTAAGCTCTCCACCTTTTGAAAATTTAGGAGATATAAATGCACCAGCAG
>JAFLJZ010000264.1 GCA_022712775.1 Sulfurimonas sp. | reverse complement strand
GGAACTAATGCTCTCGCCCTATTTGGCATACCATCTACTATAGCACTACTTTCACTCTCCGTGATACATCTAACACCATGATTACTCAAGTTTACACAAGCATCTATGCCATCACTTCCAATCCCTGTTAGTATAACACTTAAAATTTCTACCTCTTGAGAAAGAGGGGCAAAAGAATTAAACAAGCTGTTAATATCAGGATTATATGAATTTGAAGATGCTTTTTGTTGTTGAAATACTCTTCTCGTATTTAAATGTGTAACACCTTCTGCGATATAAATTGTGGATGTTTCTAAAGTTTGATTGTTTTTAATGATTTTCAAATTATTTTTTGTAGTATTTTGTAATCTTGAAGCAAAACTTTCTAAAAAACCTTCAACCATATGTTGAGCGATTAGGACACTTGTTTGTTTAAGTATTGGCAAAGAGGTGATTATTTTTTGTATTTGCCCTGGACCTCCTGTAGAGGCACCAATAAGGACAATCTTTTTAGGTATGACAGATTGCAAGTTTTGCACTAAGCTCGTCCGTAAGTGTATTAAGGTGTTCAGCAGCAGATGCTATCTCCTCTACGCTTCTTGCATTGTTTGATGAGAGTTGATTAATTTCTTCAACTTTGAATACAATTTGCTCAACATCTTTACCAGTTTTTTCGAAATCTTGTACAGTTTTATCACTTGCTGTTACTGCCTCATTTACAATAGTTACAGTTTCGTTGATTTTATTTTCAACATCTTGTGCAAGCGTTGCTAGTTCTTGAATATCCTCAGAACTTTCATTCATTTTAGTTGAAGCATCGCCGATTGATTGAACAACTACACTTATAGTTGCATTAATCTCAGACAATGTTTTTTGTGTTCTCTCTGCAAGTTTTCTTACTTCATCAGCTACAACTGCAAAACCTCGACCATGTTCGCCCGCTCGCGCAGCTTCAATAGCCGCATTTAATGCAAGTAAATTTGTTTGGTCTGCGATATCTGAAATGACAGTAAGAACCGTTTTTACTTCACTCGCATCTTTAGATAACTCTTCCATATTTTGAGCTAGTTCATACTCCGTTTGAGCTGTTGTTTGAACCTTTGAAGTTAAAGTAATAATATCTTCTCGTGCAGCTTCTAAGTTTTCATTTGCAAGTATAATATCTTTTTTACTCTCTTGGGCATCAGATATAGCCGTAACTATCTCATCTTTAATCTCTTTCGCTTTTGTAGTTGCATCCTCAATAATACCAACTGAATTTTCAACATTTGTTCCAACCATTGTTGCCGTTGTAGATAATTCATGAGATATAGAAGCATTTTCTGTAGAGGAGCTTTTGGCAGTTGAGACTATCTCTTGTAGAGAATCCATTAAGGTGTTAAAACTATTTCCCATAAGCATAATCTCTTTAGGTGCATTCGTGTCTACTCTTTGTGTAATATCATGGTTTTTTGCCATCATCATGATAGTGTCTTTAAATCTATTTAATGGTTTGATTATGCTCTTGGTGACAAAGAATAAAGATAAGAGTAGAATGACTATTGAAATAATAAGCGTATGAATAATTAAAGAGTTTCTTATTTCATTTGGAGTGATTAATACTTCAGCTTCATCAATCTCTGAAAGTATTGCCCAGTTTATATCTTGTCCTATTTTTAGAGGTGCATACGAAGAGAGTACAGGGTTGCCATTGTAGTCGATTACAATTTCTGTATTTGATTTCCCCACTAAAGCATTTTTTGTCGCTACTGTATCCACACTTCCTGTAGCAGGGTTAGCAAAAGAAGATTGCAGAGAATGTCCTGTAGAGTCTAAGTAGCTATCACTTCGCATTAGCTTATCTTGACCTACTAGATAATCCTCTTGAGTATCTCCATAGCCTTTTCTAAATTGCATAATCTTATTTATAGACTTATCTGAGATTTGAAATACTAAAATCGATTTCATGACACCATCAACATATACAGGTTGACCTAAAAACATTGCTGGTGCATTTGCACTTGGAGCATACGGTCGCATATCAACAAATACAGGTCTTTTTAGTTCTTTGGTTTTTCTCCAAACCTCTCCAAGACCAGATGATTTTAAACTACCACTTCCTATGTTTGCACCATAGTCAGATTCTTTAGCCTGCGAATACATAACATGACCATGCGCAGCGCTGATGATAAATATATTGTAGTATCCATATTCTTTTGCATAGTTTTGAAAAAATTCTTCATGAGAATCTTTTTTTTCTATTGCTAGAGGATTGTTTACTGGATAATCATCCCCTCCCTGTACTTCAAGCACATTATGAACATGAATTAAATCAACAATTAGATCTTTTACATTCTTACTTTTAGCGAGTACTTCAATATCGCTTACACTTCTTTGGAAAAAATCTGATATTTGCATCGATTTAGAATCTCTAGATGATGTAAGACTATGATAACTATCTTTCACCAGTGCTTCTTTGGATAAACTAACGGAATCGAGAGTAAGTGCTACAGATAATACAACGAGTGAGAATACTGACAACATTAAAATTTGTATTTTAATGGATATATTTTTCATAAGTGTCAAGTTTCACCACGTTGTACCATTTCAAAAGCAATATCTTGAAACACATCTGGTAAAATCTTAAATATTTCAGGCTTCGTTTGAAACCAACTTTGAACTGCATCAAATGGAGTTCTAACTTTTAACTCTTTTCTTAAA
>JAFLJZ010000153.1 GCA_022712775.1 Sulfurimonas sp. | reverse complement strand
GCCAGTTAATCCTGCACCTATTGCTCCTCTACCTAAACTTTTACCTACTAGTCCTGCGCCTGCTTTACCAGCTAAACGACCTGCTCCTCCACCTATGAAAGGTGTTGCAGCTAATAAGGCTACGTTTAAAAAGTCTTCTGGTGTTGCTTCGCCTTGTGCAATTTTCTGTGCACTTTTAATAGCTTGTGGAACACCAAATGATAATGTATCACCTATGAATCCACCTACGCCTTGTCCACCTTTACCTGTGATACCTGCTCCAAATTCTTCGATAAATGTCCCTACCTAGTCTATCTGTTCCTAATAAATGTTGCATTGATGGTTCTACTAAAATTGAAGTTGCATTAAGCGTATAGGCATCAAGATGATAAAAATATAAACCAAAAAAAGAAAAGAAAAAGATTGAAACTAAAATGATTATGCTAAAAATTGGCATTAAGACTCTTGATACTTATCGTTTTATGCCAAGGAGTGTTTCCATCATCTCATCTATAGTTGTGATAATTTTTGCTGCTGCACCATAAGCTGTTTGATATTTAATTAAGTTTGTCATCTCTTCATCTATACTTACCATAGATGTTGAAAAATATTCTAACTCTACTGCATTGAACTGAGTATTTACAGTTTCACTTCTGAGTATTGCAGAATTTGTTTGTGTACCAACTCCCGTAGCAATAATATCAAACATACCATAACTTGTAGTGTTGAAAGTTGTACTACCCACCGTATAATCATAGCTTTCAAATTGGTGTTGGACCATATTTAATGCTAATGAAGAATCACCTGCAACATCTGTATATCCTGCCGATATCGCTGTTGGATTTTCTTTAAGTTCAAAATTTAAATCTATATTACTTGCTGAATCCCCATCAAAGAATCGACTCATACCTAAGGCACCTGCAAAATTTGTACCAGAAGAGAAGTCATCATTTGTTAAATTATCTTCTATAGCAAAGGTATAACCTTGTGATACTGCTGAAGCATCTAGTGTAAATTCAGCTTGATTCTCACCATTAGCAAATGAAGCCCAATTAAAACTCATGAAATCATCAATATCATTGGTAGCACTTCCATCAGCATTATCATCAACTTGTGCCAACATCTGACCTTCTATTGAATTCGTGCCTATAGCCCCTCCCATAGTTGTTGATGAATCTATTATAATTTCTCTTGAACCTGTTATATTTCCATCAATATCGTATATAACTAAATCAAAAGAGCCTTCTTTAATATTTAAGTCTGAAGCTAATAAAGGAGTATTAGCTTCAATACTTAGAGCATCAGAATCCATTCTTGTTGTTGCACTTTGTGCATAAAGATTATTTGTAGATTCTATTAAACCTTGGGCAAAAGCATCTAATTCAGCAATAGTGTTTTGTAAGGTTCCATCTTTTGGAACACCACTTGTTGAATCAATTGTTCCTCCACGAAGATCTAAGATTGCTCCAATCTTACCATCATTGATACTCTCTTCCATTGGTATTAAAACACCATCTTGTCTTTCATAAGAAATTTCATAAAATCCAGATTCATTGCCATCATTACTAATATGTATCGGGTGATAGGTACTTCCATCAACAATATTAAAACCATTAATGCTTACTGTGTAACTTTCTGTTTCATTACTAGAATTAATCTGCCCTGTTGTTGTTTCTGCACCAATAAGTCTTGCTAAATCTCTCTCAATTACATTTCGTCTATCTCTTAAATCATTCGCAGTGTAAAACCCTCCAGATTCAGCAGTGTCTATTGATACATTTAGCTCAGCAAGCTCTTCTGCAAGAGAATTTACTTCATTCACATTAACTACTAACTTATCATTTAAATCAGCTTGCAAGCTTGTTACTTGATTTTGTGTATATGTTATATGATCTGTAAGTAATTCTGTTTGTTCTGCTAAAGCTACTTTAATAGCATCATTATCAGGATTATCTGCAAAAGTTTGCCACATATCATAAAAGTCTTGTAAATCAGATTTTACACCAACTCCATCTATCTCTGGAAAATATGTTGAAAGTTGTTCAAGTGTTTTTTGTTCGAAATCTGCATACTCTTTTTGTGCATAAGTATCTGTATATCTATCATACACATAATCATCAAATACTCTTTTAACTGTCTGAACCTCTACACCATTTCCTACGCTACCATAGTCTGTACTTAAAGGTGTAGCTGTACTAGCAACTACTACTTGTCTTGTGTATCCATCCACTTCAGCATTTGCAATATTATGACTGGTTGTATTAATTCCAACCTGAGCAGCATTTAGACCAGTATATCCAATATTGAGTGCATTAAATATAGAAGCCATCTTATACCCTCACTTCCAAAATAGAATGATTCTTCGATGCTACTTTGTTATAGCCTTGCATTTCAGTAGGAACTAACCTTTCTAAAAATGTATTGTATAAATTACTAACGCTTAAAACAAATTTAGCATATCGTTTATTTACATCTCGAAGATTTGATAATTCTATTTTGAGTTCGTCAAGAGCACTATGTTGCTCAACATTTAGTAACTCAGGTAAATCTTTATCTGGCTGTGCACTCATTAATGAAGAAATTTCATGATCAATCATCGCTTTTTTATTTTCAAAACTTTTTAGTTTTTCTTCTTTAAGTGAGAGTCGTTCAAATTGTTGCTTATTTTTTGCTTCTTTTATATCTTCTATATCTGAATTTGTAATACTAATTAAGTCCCTTAAGTCGTTTAAGGCACCTTGTAAATGGTGAGATAACATGATTTAACCCCTATTCATTAATTTAAATTATCTTACAATAACTCATCAGCAATTTTTTCTGATAGTGCTTGCAAATTAATTTTATATTCTCCAGATTCAAGAGCTTCTTTAATCTGGTCTACCTTACTCAAGTCACC
>JAFLJZ010000152.1 GCA_022712775.1 Sulfurimonas sp. | reverse complement strand
GTAGTAGCCCAGTTAAATCTTTGTTCTTCTAACCAACTCAGAGCGCCATCTTCTTCTCGAATAGCATCAAGGCTCCACTGTGCAAAATCTGGGGTATGTTGCATCATGTTGATCTACTTATCTAACTCGTATGCATCATGAAGACCACGAACAGCCAACTCAGCATACTTCTCATCAATCACCATAGATACCTTGATTTCAGAAGTTGAAATCATATTGATATTGATGTTATTATCAGCCATTGTTGAAAATGCTTTTGCTGCAACACCAGCATGTGACTTCATACCAACACCAACAACAGACACCTTACAAATATCTTCGTTGTAGGAATCATCTTTAATATCGCCACTTTCAACAAAAGTATCTACAATTGCTTTTGCTTCTTTAAGGTCACTGTTTGGAACAGTAAAGTCAATATTTGTAGTCCCATCATGTGCTTTATTTTGAATAATAACATCGATGTTTACTTCGGCATCTGCTAACTTGTTAAAGATATCTGAAGCAATTCCAGGTTTATCTTTGACACCCATTAATGAGATACGAGCTTGATTTCTGTCTAATGCGATTCCGCTTACTAATGGTGCTTCCATGATATTTTCTTCCTTGGTTATTAATGTTCCCTCTTCATCCGAGAAACTCGTTCTAGTTACTAAGTTTACATTTAATTTCTTTGCCATCTCTACTGAACGATTTTGTAAAACCTTTGCACCCATAGAAGCAAGTTCTAACATCTCATCATAAGAGATTTTATCTAACTTCTTCGCCTTTGATTCTATACGAGGGTCAGTCGTATATATACCACTTACGTCTGTATATATTTCACATAAATCAGCTTTTAATGCTCCAGCAATTGCAACAGCAGATAAGTCACTTCCACCACGACCAAGTGTTGTAACATCACCATTTTCATTTACACCTTGAAAACCTGCAACAACAATAATTTTACCCTCAGCAATTATTTTTTGCATCGTTTGAGGATTAATCTCTTCGATTCTAGCCTTCGTATGTGAAGTATCTGTAATGATTCCAGCCTTTCGACCAGTCATTGATGTAGCATCATGCCCCATAGCTTGAAGTGCAATAGAAAGCAGAGATGCAGTAACACGTTCCCCTGAACTAAGTAACATATCCATTTCAGCCTTTGCAGGAGTTTTTGAGAAATATTCAGCATACCCAACAAGTTTATTCGTCTCACCACTCATAGCTGAAACTACAACTACAACAGAGTTTCCTTCTTTTACAGTCTTACTTACACGAGAAGCAACATTTTGGATTCTATCCAAGTCACCAACACTTGTGCCACCAAATTTTTGAACAATTAACATTTAAGTCCTTACATAGGATTAACCCCAACTTCAGCGATAAAAAATAGTTCTAGTGCTAGGCAGATTTATGAAGGACTAGTTTACTAGTTCAAATGAATCTAACGACGCAATAGGGCTATTTTCTTATCGCCCGAAGGGAAGTTTAAAAAGAGGGCTACTGCTTCGTTGAAAATCTTTGAAGCTATTTATAGCTCCTTCAAATCTTCGCCTTGCATTAGCCCCCTTTTTAAGCTTCTGAAGTTGGGGTTAATCCTATGTAAGGACTTATAACAAGCCCTCATTTTTAAAATAATTTATTACTGTCTCATATACAGGTTTCTTAAAATGTGCTGTAAGATTTAAAACTTCATCCACACTTACAAACTTGTAATCATCAAATTCTGGATGTGCTGTATCTAGTTTTATTTGTGCATTTTTTTTCAGTTTAAGCAAAAAATATCTTTGCGTTTGTCCCTTATAAGGTTTCATTTTTTTAGAAATTTTTTCAGGAAATTCATATGAAATCCATTCTGGATATTCACCTACAATACTTGCTTCAGCTGTTCCTACTTCTTCTTCTAGTTCACGAAAAAGAGCTTCAAGAACTTCTTCACCCTCATCAATTCCACCTTGAGGGAACTGCCAAACACCTTGTAAATCATTTCTTTGTGCAATAAATACCTCTTTTTTTTGGGGATAATTATTAGAAACTAGAATCATCGCAACATTAGGACGATACAAATTTTTTTTACTCATTAGATTACCTATATATTATTATTAACGCGATTATACAGCTTTAGCTATTAAAATAAGATAATTCATTCTTAGTATTAAGTCTAAATTGAATATCATTCCACCGATGAAAAAATATTTTACCTTTTTACTTGTATTTTTATTATTGATGAGTGCTTGTAGTACTGAAGAGATTAGCAAGCCACCGCTTAAAGAACCTCAGGATATTCAAATACAAGAAAGTTCTATCATACAAGTTCCTATTAGTATTGCAACAAAAGAAATTAGAGAAGAGATTTTAAAAAAGTTAACTAACCCATTATCTACTGGTATTAGCGATAAACTAAGTACAAAACTTATCAGTAATTTTTTTGATGCCTCTTTTCAAGTACGCCATAAAGTATTTTTAAAAGATTTAGACCTAGTGTTTGAAGGCTCTAAGGTAAAAATAAAAAGTAGTTATCTTGTAGACTTGTCTATAGACTATGGACAAGGAATTAAATCTTTACATAAGTACTTCAAAATAAAAGGTTTAGTAGATGGTAAAATAGCTGCAGATATAAAGGTTATTGGAGACATTTCTATTAATGATAAGGCTGAGATTCTTATTAAAATCCCTAAAGAAAGTACAAGCATAGAGTTTACAAAGCTACAACTTCCATCATTTTTAGAAGATTTTGACTTCTTAGGCTTAGCTAGAATAGAATTATTTTTAGCAGAAGAACTCCTTGAAAAACAACTATCACAAGAAGTTTCAAAAATTATACAAAAACAAATTGCAAAAAAACAAGTTGACATCAAGCTAGAATCAAGAATACAAAAACTAGCCTTTGAAAATTCTCAAGCTGTTTCTATATCTAAAGATTTATGGCTTGTTCCACATCTAAGTAAAATATCACTCTCCCAAGTTCATGGTAAAAATGTTTTAAACGCTAATAAACTAACTGTAAATCTTGGAATCGTAGCAAAGCCCAAACTTGTAACAAGTAGCACTCAACCAGAAGTGCAAATACCACTATCACTGCCTATAACACTTGAAAATTTTAATCCTAATGTTTACCTCTATCCAAGTATTTATTTAGAATATTCTTATCTTGAACAAAGAGTAGAAAAAGAACTTCGTACGCTAATCGATAAAAGATATACCAATAGTATTTATTCTATTGCCAATGTGAAAATGTACCCAAGTGATACAAAACTTGTTCTAGCTATTGACCTTATAGAAAAAGAAAATACTAAAAAAGTTTTTACATTTTATCTGTGGGGAAGACCACATCTCGATACAGCGACACAAACAATTTCTTTAGAAGAATTCGACTATACCCTAGAGAGTAAAAATGCACTTATAGATATTGCAGACTGGTTTTTTAATGAAGACATACAAAAACTACTAAAAGAGACAACTGTTTTTCATTATAAGAGTAAGTTAGTGAACCTCTCAAATAAACTCTCTACGATTCACAAAACTACAAAAAATGGTATTTTAGAAGGAGGAATTAATTCTATTTATGCCAATAGTATTTTTACTTCTAAAGATGCTCTTATAGTACATATTACCGCTAAAGGGCACTTGTCCTATAAAATGAATTTAAGGAAATAAAATGAACGAAAACAACCCACAAGTAAGTACAACTACTGCAAAAATCATATACCTAGTCTTAATGCTTGGATTATTAATACCTTTTATAGGGCTTATAGCTATTATATTCGCTTATGTAAATAAAGGAGATGGTCCGGAGTGGTTAGATGAAAACTACAGGTACCAGATTCGTACATTTTGGATAAGTATACTTTATTTTGCTCTATCTTATATTTTAACATTTGTTTTCATAGGCTTTATTACCTTAGCTTTGACATTTATTTGGTATATTATTCGATGTGCTAAAGGGCTTAAAGCTGTTAGTAAAAAGCAAGCTCCACACAATGTAAATACCTGGTTATTATAACAATATAGTAATGCTACTTTATATCCACATCCCCTTTTGTGATTCTAAGTGCTCCTACTGCGCTTTTAATTCTTATGTAGATAAATTTCATCTCAAGCTTGCGTACATGAAAGCTTTAGCTATTCAGCTTGAATATGAACTCCAAAGATTTTCATGTACTCCACAATCAATCGAAACAGTTTTTATAGGGGGAGGAACTCCCTCTACAGTTGAGCCCTCTCTTTACGCTCCTATCTTTAACACACTCAAACCCTATCTTAAAAATGGTATTGAGATAAGCAGTGAAGCAAACCCTAATAGTGCAACAAAAGTCTGGCTTAAAGGGATGAAAGAACTTGGAGTAAATAGAATCAGCTTTGGAGTTCAAAGCTTTAATGATGAAAAACTTAAAATTTTAAACCGTGCACACTCTAAAGAAGATGCCATAAATTCTATACAAAATGCAAAAGACTTAGGATATAAAAACCTCTCACTTGATTTAATTTACTCAACACTCGGTGATTCAAAAGAACTTTTAGAAGAAGATATAACTACAGCATTTTCTTTACCAATAAACCATATAAGTGCCTATGCTTTAACAATAGAAGAAGGGACACCATTTGAGAAAAAACCACACATGTCAAAAGAAGTTATTTCTCTTACAGAGTGGCTTTTAGACACTATTGAAAAATCAGGTTTTAAACAATATGAAATTAGTAATTTTGGAACCTATCAAAGTACACATAATCTTGGCTACTGGCAATATAAAGACTATATAGGTTTGGGAAGTGGTGCTGTTGGAAAATTAAACAACGATAGATTTTACCCTACTCCTAAGCTAGAATCTTATATTAAAAACCCACTTGACATTAAAGAAGAAAATCTAAGTGACGAAGATATGAAAATAGAAAAAATATTTTTAGGATTTCGCTCTATTATCGGGGTATCAAAAAAGATATTAAACAAAGCAGAGATAACCAAAGCTGACATCTTAGTTCAAGAAAAAAAACTCTCTATAAAAGATGATACATATTACAATCCTGAGTATCTTTTAGCGGATGAAATCACACTCTTTATCACCTCATAATTTGGCTTGAAGTTATTTTTAGATAAAATCTCTTCTCAAATTATAATTTTTTAAAGGTTTCAATATGTTTGGAATGGGTTTTGTAGAAATAGTAATCATTTTAGTTATCGCCATATTGTTTTTAGGTCCAGATAAATTACCGGGTGCTATGGTAGATATCGCTAAATTTTTTAGACAGATGAAAAAAACTGTTGGAACAATGAAAGATTCTCTTGACGAAGAGATGAATGTTAGCGAAATCAAGCAAGAAGCACTTGCATATAAAAAACAACTTTTAGATGCGCAAGATGATATAAAAAAAATAGTAGACATTCCAGATGTTGGAGCGCAACTTACAAATTTAACTGATGATATTATTGGTGATATTGAAGAAACAACTGAGATAAAAGAAGAAAAAGTTACTTTCAAGAAAAAAAAGAAAAAGAAACAAGAAGAGGATGACAGTATAAATGTTTGATGATTTAAAACCTCATTTAGTTGAGTTAAGAAAAAGACTGGGAATCTCAGTAGGTAGTCT
>JAFLJZ010000151.1 GCA_022712775.1 Sulfurimonas sp. | reverse complement strand
GGCTCTTTGATATTCTTCTATACTTGTGGACATAGTCACAAAAGAGGAAGATAAGTCCTCTAGTTCACTAATATTTGTTTCAATATGTTTAACCTTAGAAAATTCACGCTTTATAATTTTTTCATTTTCTATCATGAGTTTTTTAATAGGTTCTATAATTGAAGATGTTGAATAGAGTACGAGAGGAATTGCAAGTAAAACAAATAATAGAGCAAGATAAAGGGAATTAATAATCTTTTCTGTATAAGGAGATAAGAGATTGTCCTTTGGCACTACTATAGCAATGGCAAGACCTTGTTTATTTTGTTTGTTTAAGAGT
The DNA here is from genome assembly GCA_022712775.1 of Sulfurimonas sp. The sequence continues at coordinate 2,994 of JAFLJZ010000151.1, read as the reverse complement.
GTATGATAAAGAAAGTAATCTTTTGAATCAAAGCTAAAGTCACCAATAGAACCTTGAGTGTTATGCTTTAAAAAAAGTAGAATATCTTCCCAGCTGTAAGGAGAATTATCTCGGGAAGAAGCAAGTCTGTCTTTATTGTTGTTATGATAGAGGATGATATCGCTATCTTTGTCAAAATTTTTAGATTTTAAAAATACGCCCAACTTGTCATGTGTAATATGCATCGAAATAACTGTTTTCGTATTTGGAATTTTTTTTGCAAAAGAGTTACCGTATTTATTGATAGAAGTAAAAAGATAAGTTTGTGTTGTTATTGTTGACTTAGATTCTACTGCCTGCTTGTACCAAATGCGTGAAGTTACTTTGAGTGATGTTGGCTCGGAGATACTAAGTTGGTTTTTAAGTTCTTTATCTAAAAAAACCATAGATTTACTCCCGTTAATAAGTGAAACAACTGCCCATATACTTGTATCGGTTAATTTGTTTCGTTTTCTAAGTTCTGGATAGTTATTTAGATTGATAAGTCCATAAAAGTCCTCATTTTCATAACCGATAGAGATACTGTTAGCATTAGGACGGTTTTGAAGTATAGGAATAAAATACTTTAGAGCAGGGTGTCTATCAGTAGTTAATTTGGATTGAAGTTCTGGATTCAAAGCAAGTAAAGACAAGAGGTCTCCTATTCTTTTCTCGGAACCTTTTACAAAATGAGTAATACTTTTAGAGACTTGTTTAAAATCTTTATCAACGGCATTTGTTGCAAGCTGATAATTTGAATAGTATTGGAGTGAAAGGAGTAGACTTACAATTATCAAAATGAGAACTGAAAAGTTTGTTAATATGTTTATTTTAATAGAAATCTTAGGCATGATTTATTCCATTTTACACATTATAATAGGTAGCATTAGGATGATAAACAACCAATGCTGATGTTGATTGTTCAGGGTGAATTTGAAAAGTTTCACTCAGTTCAATCCCAAATTCTTCAGGTTTAAGTAAGTCAAAGAGTGGACGGTTAAGCTCTAAGTCTGGACAAGCAGCGTAACCAAAAGAGTATCTACTTCCTTGGTACTTGTTCATCTGAACATCAGATAACTTACTTCCCTCATTGTCACTTATGTTTAAGTCAAGTCTAACTTGTTTATGAGCAATCTCTGCTAAGGCTTCTGCTAACTCAACACCAAGTCCATGAAACTGGTAATACTCTGTATAATTACCTGCATCCATGATTAAACGCTCTGCATCACTTATCTTACCACCAGCACTAACGCATGTTAGTGCTATAACATCGTGTCTATCACGATGAAAAAAGTCACTTAAAGCACGGTGAGGTTGTTTTGATTGTCTTGGGAAAGTAAATTGTTTTATGGCTCTTCCCATAACATGATCTAGTGGTTCTTTATTGACTTCATTCTCGGAGTTATATCCCTCACTCTCATCAAAAATAAGAAGCGTGTTATCGTCACTTCTACATGGCCAATAGCCATAAATGATAGTTGGTTCAAAAATCTTTTTGTCTAAAAACTCAGCTTTTAGTTTTTCGTAAGCAGGCCAAACTACTTCATCAAGCTGTTTTTGATGAGCCTCTTTGGTCATACCCTTAGAGCTATAACCCCAACGAGATTTAAAAAGAATTTTATGATTTATCCACTCAAAAGCCATCTCAATTTGTTGTTGTGTTAGTTTTATTTCACGTCTTCCCCAAAATGGTGGTGTTGGAATCTTAATATCACGCGAAGGCATTTTTAGTTCCTCAAATGGTGGGATGATTATTTCTTTCTTTTCTTTTTTTATTTTAGGCTCGTGATCTTTACCATGTAAGTCAGTATCCATATTTCCAGCTTCGATTCTACTCATCGCCGTTACACCATCAAAGGCATCTTTACAGTAAAAGATAGGACCATTATAAAAAGGACGGCAAAAGTCATCAATGAAAGAACGGGTAAGTGCAGCACCGCCAAGTAAAATTGGAATCGTGATATTTTTCTCTTTTAGAATCTTGAGATTTTCTTGCATAACTTGTGTAGACTTAACTAAAAGTCCGCTCATTCCAAAGGCAGAAACATGACCTTTTTCTAGGGTTTCTAAGAATGTATCTAAGTCGACTTTTATTCCAAGGTTTTGTACCTTATATCCATTGTTAGAAAGTATAATATCGACAAGATTTTTTCCAACATCATGCACATCACCTTTTACTGTTCCTAATGCAAGAACAGTATCTACTTCTTTTTCTATTTTTGGTAAATAAGGATTGAGATGGTCTACTGTTTTTTTCATAGTCTCAGCAGATTGAAGCACAAAGGGGAGTTGCATTTGCCCTGATCCAAAAAGTTCACCAACCACTTTCATGGCATCGATGAGAATCTCATTTACTATTTTTTCTGGTTTAATTGTGAGACGAGCAATTTCAACGAGTGGAATCATACGTTCTTTATCCCCATCCATTAGAAGTTTAGCGATTTTTTCTTCTGTAGGCATTGCTTCATACTCAGCATCATCAGCACTGGTATCTATGGCTTCTTTTGTTGAAAAATGTTCTATAAAATCAAAAAGAGCCTGCCCTTTTGGTTTTCTGTTAAAGATGAGGTCATTACAAATTTCTTGGTCTACTTTTGAGATTTTATTGATAGGAATAATATGTTTCACATTGATAATAACGCGTGTTAGTCCAGCTTCTAAACAATGGTGTAAAAACATAGAATTTAGATACGGCCGAGCATCTTTATCAAGCCCAAAAGAGATGTTTGAAAGTCCTAATGTTGTTCCAACCTCAGGGTGACGAGTTCGGAGTTCACGGATAGCATCAATTGTATTTATTCCAGCGTCCCAGTATTCTTCATCACCACTTGCAAGGGTGAAAGTCAGTACATCAAAAACAAGATCTTCTTTTTTGATTTTATGACGATTAGTAGCAAGGTCTATGATTCTTTCAGCTACCTTGATTTTGTCATCAACTGTTTTGGCCATTCCTACTTCATCAATAGTAAGCGCTAC
>JAFLJZ010000286.1 GCA_022712775.1 Sulfurimonas sp. | reverse complement strand
TTACTCCAGCAGTTATTTTAGTAGCTATGTTCTTGCTTTTACTCGTGTTTAGAAAATTTTCATTAAGTCTACTTAGTATCTCTGTAGTGATTTTTACTTTTTTAATAGTGTTATCAATCCAAGTACTTTTAGGATTTAAATTAAATAACTTTACAGCAAATATTCCTGTTTTTGTTGTAGCTATTGGAATCGCAGATGCAATGCACTTACTATGGATTTATGTGATTGCAAGAAAACAAGGAAAAGAAAATTATGAAGCGATTCATTATACGGTTAGCAAAAACTTTTTAGCACTTTTACTTACTTCTCTAACAACGGCAGTTGGTTTTGCTTCGCTTAGTATTTCTGCTGTAGTACCTATTAAAACTTTAGGGATTGCGACCGCAAGTGCTGCGATTCTAGCCTTCGTCTTAACCATCCTTTTTGTTCCAGCACTTTTAGCAATTTTAAATCCTAAGATAAAAAAACAAGAAAATAATGAAGATAAAAACAATCTATTTGTAGCTTGGTATGTAGCATTCATTTTGAGAAATAATACAAAAATATTATGGATTTCAGCACTTTTGTTTGTTGGAGTTGGTCTTGGAATATTCAAAGCAAATGTTGATTCTAACACAGTGCGTTATTTTAAAGAAAATGTTCCCTTTAGAGTTACCACACAGTTTATGCAAGACAACTTAACAGGACCTATGTCGTATGAAATTATCGTTGATTCTAAAGAACAAGATGGAATCAAAGAGCCAAAATTTTTAAAAACTGTTGAAGCTTTTGGAAATGCTTTTACAAAAGAATACGCAGAGGCAAGACATGTAACATCGCTCATGGATACTGTAAAAGTATTCAATGAAGTCATGAATAATTCTAAGACTGTTCCCGACGATAAAAATCTCATAGCGCAGTATTTACTTTTGTATTCCCTTTCACTTCCTCAAGGGATGGATATTAACGATAGAATGGATATAGAAGAACGCTTAGTGCGTGTTACAGCATCTATAAATATGGTAGACACATCAAAAGATTTAGAGATGATACAGTGGGTTGAAGACTGGTGGGGGGAAACTGAGTATAGTGCAGTAGTAAATGGGCAAACAAAAATGTTTGCACATATGCAATATGATGTTACAAACACTTTGATTTACTCAATAACCTTAGCGGTTGCCCTTATCTCAATTATTATGCTTTTAATCTTTAAGAATCTTAAGATGTTACCGCTTTTTATCGCACCAAATATCTTGCCAATAGCACTTGTTGTTGGTGTCATGGGTTGGTTACAAGTAGACATAGATATGGGGGTTGCAATCGCAGGGGCAATTATTATAGGTGTAGCGGTTGATGACACGATTCACTTTATGGTGAAGTATATTGAGGCACGAAAACGAGGAGAGAACTTAAAAGATTCACTTGAGTATGTTATGCGTTTTGCAGGTTCTGCAATTATCTTTACAACGGTGATTTTAAGTCTTGCTTTTTTAGTTTTTATCTTTAGTGATTTTAATCCAAATTATCATTTTGGAATTGTGACCGCAACAGCCTTAATTATAGCGGTTATCGTAGATTTAGTGGCACTTCCAGCACTTATATCTAAGATAGATGACCGTGAGAAGTCTTTATTAGTATGATACGTGCTTTAGATTTAGGTGGGACACTTTTTTTACCAGCAACACATAAAAATATGCAAAGTGTAGTGAGCGGAAGTAAGTATCCGAATTTAAAAAGTGTACTGATTGATACAGAAGATTCTTTGGATGATTTGAGTGCTGGACTAGAAGCAATTAAAGAGATGTTAAAAACATATAAAAAAGGCTCCCTCTTTGTTTTTATTCGACCAAGGAATACTGGGGTATTACAAAAAATTCTTAGATTTAAAAACATCGAAAAAATAGATGGTTTTATTTTGCCAAAATTCTCACTTAAAAATGCTAAGGAATACTTATATACCTTAGCAAATTCTGCATATACAATAATGCCAAGTATAGAAGGTAGCGAACTGTTTGAGCAAGGTAAACTTCTAAAGCTTAAAGACCTTTTGCTTCCTCATAAAGAAAAAATTATACTTATACGATTTGGCTTAGAAGATATGTTACGACAACTCAATATGAAAAGAAAATGCAAAGATTCTATTTTTGATTTTGCTGTAACTTCATCTGTTTTGGGAAGTTTTATTGCAGTATTTAAAAGTGCTGGTTTTGATATTAGTGGTGGAGTGTATCCTTGTTTTGAAGACAAAGAAGGTTTTATTAAAGATGTAAAACGTGATTTAAAAGAGGGTTTAGTCTCAAAAACTATTATTCACCCGCATCAAATTGACATACTTAATGAGGTGTATATGGTTGAACAACATGAATATGATGATGCTATTGAGTTGAGTGATTCTTTACAAGCAGTATTTAAGCAAAATGCAACAATGGCAGAAAGTAGTACAATGCTTCCTTATGCAAAAGAGCTGATTAAAAGAAGTAAAATCTATGGAATAAAATACTCATAGGTATAATTAGGCTTATATAGATATAATTATATAAACAATAGTTATATAAAGATATTTCGAAGGGGAAAGTTATGAGTAGTGTATATTTGTCACGACAGCCTATAGTAAATAAGGAAGAAAAACTCGAAGCATATGAAATAATGTATGTAGATGCTAATAAAGATACGTCAATAGATAGAAATTCTATGAGTGCTTCTGTAATAAATTCAATACTGAACACTTTTGGAACAAAAGAATTTCTTAGTGAACATATGGCTTTTGTAAAAATTGATGAAAATTTTTTGATGAGCGACTTAATACAAACTATTCCAACAGATTTTTTTATGCTCTCTTTGTTTGATGATATACAGATGAGCGAAAAAGTAATTGAGCGAATCGAACAACTTTATGACAAAGGTTTTTCTCTTGGTATAGATGATTCAGACTTAAATGAACAAAATATTTTAAAATATAAAAGTGTCCTTGATAAACTTTCATACTTTAAGATAAATATTTATGCGAATATGGGTACACAAGAGAAAGACTTAATGATAGCTCTGCACGACTATGATATTAAAATTGTTGCTACAAATATTGATGACGTATTTGAGTACGAAACAGCACAAAAATTAGAATGCGATTGGTATCAGGGTTATTGTTTTGCTACCCCACAGATTCTTAAAAACAAAAAATTTGATTCTGCAAAATTTGACGTTTTAAAGCTTTATAATATGTTAATAGATGATACAAACATAGATGAAATCACCTCAGCATTTGAAGAGAATCATGCACTTACATTACAGCTTTTACGATTCATAAATTCAGCAAATTTTCATTTTCAAAAACAAATATCTTCGGTACATCAAATTTTAACCCTTTTAGGTAGAAAACCGTTATCGCAATGGCTTATGCTTGTAATTTACTCAAAATCTTTGTCAAAAAATGACAAGGTTTCTCCTTTGATGCTTATGGTGAAAAATAGAACTGAGCTTATGCAAAATATTTTTAAGGTTATTTATCCTGATGCGGGAAGTAATTCAGTTGGTGAAGCATATCTTGTTGGTGTGCTTTCTCTTATGGATACAGTTTTTGGAGCAGAAATTACTGATATTCTTAAGCAAATTCATATTTCAGATAAGGTAAAAAGTGCCTTATTGTATGATGAAGGAACATTAGGGGAGTTATATAAAGTGGTACGTGATATAGAAGAATTTAATATATCTTCCCTTGTCTCTTTTAGCGATAAATATAAACTCAAAGAAGAGAAAATCCAAGATATAATTCTTAAAAGTATAGAAGATGTCAATAGTTTTGAAGACATTATGCAAGCAAGTTAAGCTACTTAGAGGGCTATGAATGAGGGATTTAAAAAGTTTAAAACTTCATGCAAAAGGTCTAAGTGTTTTATATGTTGAAGATAACCATGCACTTAGAGAAAATGTTGCAACACTATTACTTAGACTTTTTGACAGGGTAGATAGTGCTAGTGATGGTCAAGAGGGATTAGAAAAATTTAATGCGCATCATTACTCTATAGTTATTACAGATATAAAAATGCCACATATGGATGGTATGAAGTTATCGCAAAAAATATTACAAATGAATGTGGGTACAAAAGTTATTCTGATGTCTGCCTTTGATGATAAAGAGTATCTTTTTGAAGCTATAGAGTTAGGAGTTTTTAGATTTTTAAAAAAACCCGTAAGTTTAAATGATTTAACACAAGTACTTCATCAAGCAGTTTCTCAACTCAAAAATATGCATAATGAAGAAGATACTGATAGTGTAGATGATTCAAATAGATTACAGAATGAATTAAAAATTATTAAAAATAGTAATGAAAAGTTAGAGGTACACAATTATTATAAGGGTTTGAGCATTACTAATGATGCCAAAATCCTAAATATTGGTAGAGATACTTTAGAGATACAAACAAATTACATACAAGAAAAAGCGATACAGTATGAAGGCAAAACATTTATAGCGTCTGAGAATCTCTCTTATGATATTAAATGTGATACAGTGCATAAAATTATGTTTGAACAACATAGTGTAGAGCTTCAAGATTTTAAGTTCGTAAAAGATTCCCCTATATCAAGACAAACAATACGCCTAGAACCAGAAGAAGAACATACCGTAGATTTATTTATTTCTGAAAACAAATTTTATGGGAAGATACGTATAGAAGACATCTCTCTTGATGCCATACGCTTAAAGCTTAACGCACTTCCAGCAGGTTTAGAAAAAGATTTTGAGATTCGAGTAGATATTGTTTTCAATGTGAATAAGCGACCTATTAATATAAGTACAAGTCTTCGTTTGTTGAAAAAAGTAGAATTAGACAACAGTTTTGACCTTGTATTTATATTTAAAGGTAACAAAAAAAGTGAACTTGTAAAGTACATCACAAAAAGACAAATGGCAATAATCAGAGAATTTAAAGGGATGCAAAATGGATGATAAAACAACAATTTTATATGATGATGGAAGTCATAAGTGTGTAATGTTTAGTTTTGATGATGAATCACATGAAGATTCTTTTCTCTCTGTAAATCAGTACCTCATTGTTCAAAATGGTTCGGGTGTTTTGATAGACCCCGGAAGTGAAGTAATTTTTAATGAGCTTTATGAAGCAGTCTCGGAGCATATAGAGGTAGACAACATTAAGTTTGTTTTCTTTTCACATCAAGACCCTGATGTATCAGGTTCAATCGCACAATGGGCTATAAGTACAAAGGCAAGGTTTATAATGCCTTCTATATGGGTACGTTTTATGACTCATTATGGGTTTATGGAGTTAAGCCGTGTAATATCTCTTGAAGATAAAGGGGCAAAATTGAATTTTGGAGAAGATTCTTTAAAGTTTATTCCTGCACATTTCTTACATTCTCCTGGAAATTTCTCACTCTACGATACCCGTTCACAAATAGTTTTTTCAGGTGATATTGGTGCAGCTATTGTTCAATCACCAGAAGGTTATAAAAAAGTAGAAAATTTTGAACAACATAAAGAGTATTTACACGGCTTTCATAAGAGGTATATGGGCTCAAACAAATTATGTCGTGCTTGGGTGAAAAAAATAGAAGAACTTGACATTAAGATAATAGCTCCACAGCATGGTCTTGTATTTGAAGGTGAAGATGCGAAGAGTTTTTTAGATTGGCTAAAAGAACTTCAATGTGGAAGCGATTTCATTGAAGAACTTTACTAAAAGGTTATCAAAATGAGAATGCAAAAAAGAAAAAATGAATTAAATATTATTGCTACTTTTATGCTTATCACAATTTTCATGATTGTTAGTTTAAGTTATATAGGATTTGATCATATGGATAGGATGCATCATAATGATAATTCTGGTCTTATAAATTCAGGATTTATGATTCGTTTTTTTGTTTGGACATTCATTGCATTTTTTATCTCTTTAAGCATCTATGTGTATCTAAGAATTAGAAAATATATTCACGAAATTAAATCAAAAGAAGAAGAACTTTTAGATGTGAATGAGAGATTAAATTATGCAATAAATGGAACTGGTGATGGGCTTTGGGATTGGAATCTCATTACCCATGAGGTTTATTTTTCACCAAGATGGAAAGAGATGCTTGGTTATAAAGATGATGAATTAAAAAATGATTTCTCATCTTGGAAAGACAATGTTCACCCTGATGATTTAGAGGTAACTATACGGGAAATTCTTCAAGCACAAGAAAAGCCTAATGTGCCTTATATCGGTGTGAGTAGGTTAAAACATAAGGATGGAAGTTGGGTGTGGATACTTGACCGTGGACAAACTATTTTTGATGAAAGTGGTAAGGCAGTTCGAATGCTCGGTTTTCATACAAATATTACTAAGACAAAAATGCAAGAGTTGAAAATTCGTGAACTTAGTGATTTACTAAAAAATACAATCAACTCTTTTGATAATCTTATCTTTGTTAAAGATAATGAATTTAAATATATGGAGTGTAATGAGGCATTTGAAAATTTTATAGGAATAAAGAGAGAAACTTTACTTGGTAAAACAGATTATGATATTTTCGATAAAGAGTTAGCAGATTTTTTTCGAAGCAAAGATGAAGAGATGTTAGAAAAGGGTATTACACAAAAAAATTATGAATGGGTTACATATCCTGATGGAAGTAAGGTATATCTACTTACAAGTAAATCACCCCTCCATGATTCTGATGGAAATATTTTTGGCTTAGTTGGTAATTCCTTTGATATGACAAGAGAAAAGCAATTAGAAGATCAAGTAAAAGACCAAGAAGAGATTATGATAGCACAGTCTCGCCACGCTGCAATGGGTGAAATGATAAGTATGATAGCCCATCAGTGGAGGCAACCAATAAGTGTTATTTCTATCGCAGCGTCTAAAATTATAGTAGACATAGAGCTTGAAGTACTTAGTGATGAAGAGTTGAAAAAGATAGCGAATGGAATCATGCAGCAGACTCAAGAGTTGTCAAAAACGATAGATGATTTTAGAAACTTTTTTAAACCTGAAAAAATGCCTGTACAATGTTCACTCGACAGCATTATTGTTGATGCATTAGGAATCATAGAGGTCTCTTTAAAAAATAATGATATTACACTAACTCAAGAGCTAGATACAAGTATAGATATAACGACATATAGTCGAGAGTTAATGCAAGTAATTGTAAATATACTCAAAAATGCGAAAGAGATATTAGCTGAAGAGAGTATAGAAAATAAAAATATAATTCTAAATACTTACCGTGATGGAGATACTATAAAACTACAAATTTGCGATAATGGTAAAGGTATTGATAAGAGTATTATTAATAAAATATTTGATCCATATTTTACAACAAAGGGTGAAAAAAATGGAACAGGCTTAGGTCTTTATATGAGTAAAACGATTGTAGAAAAACATTTACAAGGAACTATTAGAGCTTTTAATAACGATAATGGTGCTTGTTTTGAATTGGTACTTCCACTAAGATTAGATAGGGACAGATGATGGTTGATGTTAAGGGGTTAAAACAATTAAGTCAAAGCTTTAGTGTTTTATATGTTGAAGATGATAGTGAAATTCAAAATATGATGGGAGCATACTTAGCGAACTTTTTTAAAAAGATTGTGTATGCTTCAAATGGTATTGAAGGTATGAAAAAATATCAAAAAGAAAGATTTGACTTAGTTGTAACAGATCTCTCCATGCCTAAAATGGATGGCTTGTTTATGATAAAGCAGATAAAAAAACTTCATGAGAGACAACTAATTCTTATTACAACTGCACATACTGAATCAGAGTACATGCTTGAGGCTATAAAATCAGGAATCGATGGATATATACTAAAACCTTTTGATAATGAGCAGTTTTTACAAGAACTTTATAAGGTATCTGAAAAACTTTCTAAGTATAAAGAAAACGAGGAGTATAAGTACCATCTCCAAGAGATGGTAAAAGAAAAAACCTCAGAGTTACGTCACCTTGCAGCCGTTCAAGTAGATAACTATGATAAAACACTTTTTTCTATGGTAGAGATGATAGAACAGCGCGATACATATACAGCAGGACATTCAAAAAGAGTTGCAGAGTACTCGCAACTCATAGCAGAAGCGATGCAATATTCTAAGGAAGAATGTACCCTTATTTATCAAGCTGGAATCTTACATGATATTGGAAAAATTGCTACACCTGATGCTGTTTTACTTAATCCAAAAAAATTAAATGAAATAGAGTATAAACTTATTCAAGAGCATGTTGAAGTGAGTTTTAAACTTTTGGATACGATTCCAATGTTCAAAGATTTAGCAAATATCGTGCATTCTCACCATGAACACTATGATGGAACTGGCTATCCCAGAGGAATAAGGGGAGATGAAATTCATCCTCTCGGACATATTATGATTCTAGCAGATGCATTTGATGCAATGACAACAAATAGAATTTATAAGGGTCGAACTAGTGTTGAAGAGGCACTAGAAGAGTTACAAAGTTTGAGTGCGAAACAGTTTCATCCTAAGGTAGTTGAAAAAGCAGTTTTAGTACTGCGTGACATTAGTATAGATGAGAGTGTAAGCCAACTTCCTCATTCAAAATTGGAAGAAAAAAGATTTGCATACTTTTATAAAGATATTTTAAGTGAGCTGTATAATCAAAATTATTTAGATGTAGTTTTGATGAAAAACTCTTACACAATGTCATACTTCTTTATGGATATTATCTCTTTGAAAAAATTCACACTTTTTAATAAAGAGAATGGTTGGGAGGAAGGAGATAATCTTTTAAAGAATATCTCACAATTTCTTTTTGAATGTTTTTCTAATTCTTTAGTATTTAGAATATTTGGTGATGATTTTGTAGTTTTAAGTGAAGTAAAACAAGATTTTGAAGGTGTTAAAGAAAAGTTAAAAAATATTTTAGAAAATACAAATGTAACATGTAAGATTGATAGGGTGGAGTTAAAGACGAAGCATATCGAAAACATAACACATATAGAAGATATTCAAATAGGATAGAATTACCTTTATGAAACGTATTCAAATAGATGATATAAATATACCTGAGCTTGAAGTCTATAAAACACTTCGAGATAATGCCTTTGATGATAAAAATAGTTTTATCGCCGATTCCCCAAAAGTGGTTAACTTACTCCTGCAAAGTGAGATTCATTTTCATAGTATCTTAGCTACACAAGAGTATTATGATGCAAATTTTTCTCTTATACAAAAGAAAGATATTGCTACACTTTATGTATGTGAAAAAGCACTTATGCAGACGATAGTTGGA
>JAFLJZ010000229.1 GCA_022712775.1 Sulfurimonas sp. | reverse complement strand
AATCTGACAGAATTAGAGATGAAATAACAGTTGCGATTACAGATGCTAAAGAGAGCAGGGAGGATATAAAAGGAGCAAATGAGACCTTAGTCGATGCAAAGAATGACATCATAGATTTATCTACTAAAGTACAGTCTTCTGCAAGAAACATTGAAGAGATAGCATCAGCCTCAGAACACCTTAGCGAAATGACACAATCCTTAAATAAAAAACTAGAAAAGTTTAGAACTAATTAGATCCCATAATTTTACTTTAAATCATAAATGGCTGGAGTCCCACATCAAGGTGTATCCCAGAAAATCGCAAGCGAATTTTTAGAAATACTAATTAATGAACTCAGCTTCGCCGTTAGAAGACAAACAAATATATTATATGGTACAATTTAAAAATTGTTTTTTAAATTTTTATTACTATTAGGAATGTTTTATGAACAAAGAGTTATTTATTAATGGTTATCTAGAACGAATAGAAAAAAAATTTTCACTTTCAAGAAATTTTGCTTTTGAAATTTTAGCTATCACCGCACTTTTAGACCAAAGCTTTGATGAAGTATTTCAAAATATTAGCACTATCGTCAATGGGAATGGGGAACATGATGGTGGTATAGATGGGATATATATTGATGAAGATGATAATGAATGTACTATGCATGTTTTTCAAATTAAAAATGGAAAAGGTTTGGGCGATAATATACTTTCAAAATTTGTTAATGATTATAGAAATATTTTTGTCTATGGTAACAGTACAAATATTCCTTTAAACTCAAAAGTAAAATCATTTTTAGAACGATACACTAATATTGTATCTTCGGGAAAAATTGTAGATGTTAAATTATATTTCATATTTTCTGGAGAAAAAGAAAAAAATGATCAAGCAATAATAGAAAGACATGAAGAAGAAAACAGTGAGCTAATAATCTATGATATAAATGATTTATATGACAGAATTGATAACTTGATTTCAGAAAATAAAAAGCGTAAAAATATTGATTTTAGTTTCATGGCAGAAAAATCAAATATATCGCTAAAAAGAGATCCTCAGGCATTAATATCATTTCAAATACAAAATGTAAAAGCAATAAACTTTAGATTAAAAGCACTTGATCTCTGTCAACTATTAGATAAAGAAAGAGAAATCAATAAAAGGATAGATACTGTTTTTAGTGATAATATTAGAGGTTTTTTTAAATATAATAAAACAAATAAAAATATTAAAGAAACACTAGAAAGTAGCTATTCTGAATATTTTCCTTTTCTAAATAATGGAATAACGATCATATCTGAAAAAATAAAAATCCCTAATGATATGCAGGCAGGCTACTATCCAATTGAAACTAGTAATCCTGTTATTGTTAATGGTTTACAAACTACTAGTGTTATATATGATATTTACAAAGATGACCGCACTAAGTTAGATGGAGTTTATGTATTGATTAGACTATATGAAACAAGTGATCCTGATATTGTAGATAAAATCACTGATGCAACAAATACTCAGTCTCCTATAAGCTATAGAGATAAAATTAGTAATAGAAATTTCAATAAATATACAAAAGCACTTTTTGAATCACATAATATTGGTTACCTTGCAAAGCGAGGAGATACTTTTGAAAATACGTTAAGCAAACAATTAAAGGAATCAATACAAAGCGATAGTGTTTTTAAATTTTGGTATGCAAGTTTTCAAGAACTACCAGAATTTGCAAAAAATTCAAAATCAAAACTGCTTGAAGAAATATTTGAAGCTAGTAGTGATAAATCCCATAAATTGTATAGTCTCTTCAATGGATCAAAAGATTCTCCTATCTATAATCAGCTTTTAAAATCATATGAAATATATAGATTTATTGTACGAAAGCGTAATGAAAATATTGAAAATGATTTTATAAACTATGCAGACGAACTTATATCATACGGAATATATAAATTAGAAAAAGATTTTGAAGTAGCATATTTTGATATTTGTAATTCTATAAAAGATATAATAGATGAAGAAAAGAAATTTTTAGAAGGAAAAAATTTAACATACTCGCATAATGGATATTTTAAATCTGCAAAGTCAAGGTATGATCTAAATAAAAAAATGGATTTTATTGAAAAAAATGAAGCTCAATAAGTACGCATAAAACTTAAAGTAACTTATCCATTAAGTCTTCTATCTCTTTATTTTTATTTAGCTGCTTGATATACGAACCATTCAACACTTCTTCATCGTGTATGATTCCAAGTATTCCACCGATTATCATCCCTCTTGCTGATGATTCTCCTCCTGCTAACATATTTTTTTTAAGGCTAAAGAAAAATCATCTTGATACTTTAAAAGTATGTATATAGTACTAGAAAATGCACCGTTTATGCTACATGATTGCCCGAGTTTTTGTATAGCTGCTTTTGAATCTAACTCAAGAACAGACTTGGCATCTTCTGTCCATTTTAAAATATTATCTCCGAAATGTTTGTAAGAGTTGTTTATAGTTGTTTCTAAATCTAAACCATTTAAAAGACTAATAGCTAACTCACTAAAAAAATAACCAGCTTGTACTAAATCTTTGTGCATGTGAGTTAAGATAGTGTGTAGTTTTACAGCTTCTTGCATATCATCTGTAGAATCATGGTACTTTAAGATTATAGGGAAGATTCTACTCA